>JANOCZ010000213.1:0-3475 GCA_031412455.1 Hyphomicrobium sp.
TGACGGGCGCTGGGCTCGCCAGCGTCGTCGAGGCCCAAAATCAAGCGTATCAGGCATGCCTCGCGACCAAGCCCGCAAATCCCGACAGCGCATGTCCATACACGATTGACACGAGCGCGCTCCTGACCAAGGAACTGATCGCAGCCTTTGTCCTGCTCGGCATCGTTTCGCTGATCCCCGTAGCGCTGAAATTTTTGCGAGGCCGCAATGCTTGATCGTGCACCCGAAATTGCCATTTCCACGCCACGCGGCGAGACGCTCACCGTCGACATCTGTGTGATCGGCGCAGGCTCGGGCGGTCTGTCGGTCGCTGCCGCCGCCGCTGCATTCGGCCAGAAAGTCGTGCTTATTGAAAAGCACAAAATGGGCGGCGATTGTCTGAACTACGGTTGTGTACCGTCCAAAGCCTTGATCGCCGCCGGCAAACGCGCCCACGCGATGCGCTCGTCCGCGAAATTCGGCATCGCTCCGATTGAGCCGCGCATTGACCCGCAGGCGGTTCACGATCACGTCCAAGGCGTTATTGCAGCGATTGCTCCCAACGATTCGGTCGAGCGCTTCTCGGGTCTCGGCGTGCGCGTGATTACCGCCGCAGCGCGCTTCGAAAATGCGACCACGGTGTTGGCCGGCGAACACCGCATCACCGCTCGCCGCTTCGTCATTGCCACGGGTTCCTCACCCGTCGTACCGCCGATCACAGGTTTGGCCGACGTCCCGTATTTCACCAATGAGACGATATTCGACAACGCGACGCGCTTGCCGCATCTGATTATTATCGGCGGAGGCCCGATCGGCTTGGAACTGGCGCAAGCCCACCGTCGCCTCGGCTCGAATGTGACGGTCCTCGAAGGCCTCAGAGCCATGGCGAAGGACGATCCTGAACTTGCCGTGGTTGTTCTCGATCAGCTGCGCAGCGAAGGCATCGACATTCGCGAAGGATCGCAAGTGCAATCGGTTTCGGGCAGCGGCGGCCGCGTCGTGGTTACGATTGGCAAAGATAGCGCCGCCGAAACGATCGAAGGCACGCACATTCTGGTCGCAACCGGCCGTCGCCCCAATACCGCTGATCTGGGCCTGGAGGCAGCCGGCGTCACCTACGACAAAAAAGGCATCACGGTCGACGCCGGGCTGCTGACGTCGAATAAGAAAATCTTTGCCATCGGCGACGTCACGGGTGGCTTGCAATTCACGCACGTTGCGAACGATCACGCCGGTATCGTGATCCGCCGCGCCCTGTTCCGCCTTCCCGCCAAAACGACCGGCCGCCCCGTTCCGTGGGTCACCTACACCGATCCCGAACTAGCTCACGTCGGTTTGACCGAAGCGGAGGCCCGCGAGCAGCGCTACAAAATTAACGTTTTGCGTTGGCCCTATCACGAAAACGATCGCGCCCAGGCCGAGCGCGAAACGAGCGGCCATATCAAGGTCGTGACCGACAAAGGTGGCCGCATCCTTGGCGTCTCGATCGTCGGCGCCCATGCCGGCGAGTTGATCCAAATGTGGTGCTTGGCGATGTCTCAGAAGCTTCGGATCCGCGCCATGACTGGCTGGATTTCGCCGTACCCGACCCTTTCTGAGATCAACAAACGGTCGGCCTTCCGTTACTATGCAACAGCAACTGGAAACCCTCGCGTACGTAAAGTCATCGCGTGGCTCGCCAAGCTGGGTTAGACTCGCACCGGCTAAGCAATAAGCCGGAGACGACGTGCAGCGCGCAATCCTGGACAATAATCAGAAAACCACGGCCGCCGACGACCCATCACAAGGGTGGGCCGGCAGCAAGTTTGAACGTGCGCTGAAGCAGGCGTGGGAACGCCGCGGGCTGCCCTCGAAGTTGCTATTGCTGACCGCTGCTTTCGTTCTGATGGCGGAAGCGCTGATTTTCCTGCCCTCGGTCGCCAATTACCGCGTCAGCTGGCTGACCGAGCGTTTGACGGCGGCGAAGCTAGCGGCCCTGGCCTCAGAAGCATTTCAGGGCGGCGAAGTCCCCTCTGCCCTGCGCGCCGATCTGCTGCGCACCGCTCAAGTCCGCGCGATCGCCTCGAGGCGTGACGGCATGCGCCGGCTTGTCCTGCCCGTCGAGGGCGAGCTGACAATCGATAGCGTCTACGATCTGCGCAACGGTCAGGCGTCGCTGACAAGCAAGCTCGCCCAAATCAAGGACGCAATCGCCGTGTTCTTCGCCGCTGACGGACGCGTCATCCGCGTCGTCGGCGAGAGTGGCTCGGACTCAGGCGACCTGATCGAGATCGTCATCCCGGAGGCCCCGCTGAAAGCGGCGATGATCGGCTACGGGCTGAACATCCTCGGCCTGTCGGTCATCATTTCGCTTTTCACGGCCGCCGTAGTCTATTTCGCGCTGAGCCGTTTGTTGGTGAAACCACTGACGCGCATCACCCGCAACATGCTGCACTTCTCCGAAAATCCCGAAGATCCCGAGCGCATCATGAAAGTCTCGGGCCGCATCGACGAGGTCGGCGTCGCCGAGCGTGAGCTGGCTAGCATGCAAACCGAACTTGCAAGCTTGCTGGCGCAGAAAAATCGCCTCGCGCAACTGGGCCTCGCGGTCTCCAAGATCAACCACGATCTGCGCAACATGCTGGCCAATGCGCAGTTGATATCCGATCGCCTCGTCGATCTTCCCGACCCGACGGTCCAGCGTTTCGTACCCAAATTAATCGCGTCGCTCGACCGCGCGATCAGTTTTTGCAATTCATCGCTGCAGTTTGGCGGCGCGACCGAGGCCGCACCCAGGCGTGAGCTAATGCGGCTGCGCCCGCTCGTCGAAGAGGTTGCCGACAGCCAGGGTTTGACACGAGACAGCCCGATCGCCTTCGTAGCCGACATGGATGAGAGTCTGCGCATCGATGCCGACCGTGACCATCTTTTCCGCGTGATGAGCAATCTCGTGCGCAACGCGATGCAGGCGATCGAGGGCGCGGCAGCCGACGGGAGCGACGCGAAAAGCGACGGCGAAATTCGCGTTAAAGCACACCGCGAAGGCCGCAAGGTCATCGTCGATGTGACCGACAACGGGCCAGGCGTCCCACCGCGCGCCCGCGAGAACCTGTTCAAGGCCTTCCAAGGTTCGACTAAAAAAGGCGGCACCGGCTTGGGCCTCGTCATAGCCTCCGAGCTGGTCCAAGCCCACGGCGGAACCTTGACCTTGCAGGAAGCTGATCACGGAGCTCATTTCCGTATCGACCTGCCCGATCGCTCGGTCCATTAATCGGGGCCAAAAGAGGGCTCGGAACGCTCGAGAAATTGACTGCAACTGAGGCGTGGTGGCACTGGCTTGTATGAGGCCCTTGCACTGGCCGCGCGGAGCGATTAGACAGACGGCTCTCTACGCCCCGGCCATGGCCGGAAGGGTCCAACCCTAGTCGGCGTTTTGGCATGCGCCCGTAGCTCAGCTGGATAGAGCATCAGACTACGAATCTGAGGGTCAGAGGTTCGAATCCTTTCGGGCGCGCCA
>JANOCZ010000214.1:0-2529 GCA_031412455.1 Hyphomicrobium sp.
CTGGCGTTCCAAATGGGTCCACGCCCGCACGAGCCGGCCCTTCTGGTAGGACAGATGCGCGAGTTCGACTTGCAGCACACCTTCCTTGGTGCGGGCGCGCGCTCCGAAAATCTCCAAGATCAATCCGGTGCGATCGACGACCTTTGTGTTCCAGGTCTTTTCGAGGTTGCGTTGCTGCACCGGCGTCACGATGTGATCGATGACGACAAGGCCGATGTCGTTTTCACTAACCGCCGTGCGCAGCTCTTCGACCTTACCCGATCCAAGCAGCGTCGACGGACGCGGCTCAGACAGCGGCACGATACCCGCCTCGATCACGTCGAGGTCGATCGCGTTGCATAGGCCGATTGCTTCTTCGAGACGATTTTCAGGTGTGTGGATCTGCGCAAACGGCTTGGTCTTCTCGCCGATGCGGACCTGACGCTTCCACACCGGCACAAGCACGAGCGTTCGCGTCCGGGCAGCGCGCGTCGTCTCGGGCGCACGGCTGGAACGGGCTTGGGCTGGAGCATCGTCGTCATCAGAATCGCGCGGCTTTTTGCTCACCCGCTGATGCTCTCGCCGTCTTGATCATTCAGGTTCAATGGTCCACCCGGCATGATGGTCGAGATCGCGTGCTTGTAGACGAGCTGCGAGTGACCATCGCGGCGCAGCAGCACGCAGAAATTATCAAACCAGCTGACGATGCCCTGCAGCTTGACGCCATTGACGAGAAAAATGGTGAGGGGGGTTTTGTTTTTGCGAACGTAATTGAGGAACGTGTCCTGGAGATTTTGCTGCTTTTCCGCTGCCATTGTTTTTATCCGCTTTTTTCTTGTTGAACCGGGTTTGTTATCAGCGTGACGGCTTTGCGCCCCGTCGTCTCAAGAGGCTAGTCTTTGGTGCTCCGCGATTGATCACAAGCTAGAACGTCACCTGCCAAGATAGCGCGTGGCGCGGCGATTTAAAGTAGGCAAGCTGTGACACGTTCGGCTGAACCCGTTTAATTATGCCTGGAAGAGCGCGCTTTTATGAAATTGCGATCGCAAGCGCCGGGCGAGCGGGCCAACCGTGCCGGTCCCGATCGGCTGGCCGTCGATGGCAACAACCGGCATCACCGTGTTGGACGCCGACGTAATGAAGGCTTCGCTGGCCGCGAGCGCTTCCGCCACCGAAAACGCCCGTTCGACGACGGAGATGCCCTCGGCCGCCGCGCAATCGATCAGCGTGGCGCGCGTGACGCCGCCTAAAATGCGCGCATCGAGCTGCCGCGTCACGAGGTCCCCAGCCCGGGTGACAATCCAAGCGTTGCTCGAAGCCCCCTCGGTGATCTGCCCGTCGTGATCCGTAAACCAGACCTCGCGTGCGCCTTGGCTTTTCGCTGCGTCCTTGGCCAGACACGCCGGCAGCAGCATGACGGATTTGATATCGCAGCGGCCCCAGCGCATGTCGGGCATGGTGATGACGGCGATGCCGGTTGCGGCCTGGCTTTCGATTTTGCTTTGCGATTGGGCACGCGCGATGACCACGAGCGATGGGGCGACGCGCTCTGGATCGGGAAATGCGAAATCGCGGGGCCCGGCTCCGCGCGTGACTTGGAGATAGACGAGGCCGTCGCGAACCCGGTTGCGGCGGATGGTCGAGGCAATGACGTGCAGCAGCGCCCCCCGGCCCATCGGCGGCGCCATGCGCAGTTCGCCAAGCGATCTCTCCAACCGCGCCAGATGACGCGGCGCATCGACGAGTTGGCCGCCCAACACCTCGATGACTTCGTAGACGCTGTCGGCAAACTGAAAGCCGCGATCTTCGGCGTGAATCATCGCGCCTGCATAGGGCCGGTATTGCCCGTTGACGTAGACGATGCGGCTCACAGGTCGATTGCTCGCATCACGCCGTTCGCAACTCGCCGCCGCTACGCTGATCGGACGACACGCCGAGCGCGCGCAACTTGCGATGCAACGCCGAGCGTTCCATGCCGACGAACTCGGCGGTGCGCGAAATGTTGCCGCCGAAACGATTGATTTGCGCCAGCAGATATTCGCGCTCGAAGATTTCGCGAGCCTCGCGCAACGGCAGCGACATCAGATGTTCGGCCCCGCCATTGACCGGCAGCGGGACGTTTGAGCCGATCTCCTCAGGCAACATTTCAGCGGTGATGATGGCATTGGGTTCGCCGCCAGCCAAGATCATCAGACGCTCGACGTTGTTGCGCAACTCGCGCACGTTACCCGGCCAATCATGAGCCTGGAGCACCGCGATCGCGTCTTCACCGATGCGGCGCGGTGCCAGCCCGGACGTTTGAGCGACTTGACCGATGAAAAACTGGATCAACTCGGGAATATCCTCGCGGCGCTCAGCGAGACTTGGCACACGCAGCGTCACGACGTTGAGGCGATGATAAAGATCTTCGCGGAACCGAGCCTCGCGAATTTCCTGTTCGAGATCGCGGCTGGTGGACGAGATGATGCGCACATCGACCGAAACTTTTTGTGAGCCGCCAAGGCGCAAAAACTTCTGCTCGACGAGGACGCGCAGCACCTTGCCTTGGGT
>JANOCZ010000215.1:0-5805 GCA_031412455.1 Hyphomicrobium sp.
GAACCGCATTGCGGTTTAGGGATCCCGCGGAAAGAGCGCCGGAAGCAACAGTGTTTGCGATAGACGCTTTGCGCTGGATCCCCGAAGCTCGCTGCTCACGTGCAGAGCGCCACTCGTTCGAGGATGACGGGGCGCGCTAGTAGGGCATTGCCCGCACCACGACACACCCCCCCGCCTCACTCCATCCCCTTGACCTTGGTCTTGTCGATCCACTCGGACGCGGCGGCGTCGGCTTTGGCGCGGTCGGCTTTGGAGAGCTTCGCCAGCATCTCATCGAGCGTCTTGTCATCGACGCCATTCTTCTGCGCGATGATGCGCCACTTGGCGGCTTCGATCAGGTTTTTATCGACGCCGACGCCGTCCATCTCGACATACGCGAGCCGGTTCTGCGCCCCGCCGACACCCTTGAGCGCCGCCGACTTCAAATACGGAATGGCCTTCGGTTCGTCTTTGGTCAGCCCGAACCCTTTGAGCAGCATGACGGCGTAGTCGTACTCGGCCGACGGCATGCCTTTAGCGGCAGCCAGCGACAACCAGCGCGCCGCTTCCATCGCGTTTGGATCGGTCCCGGTGCCCGCCTGATAGAGCGCCGCCAGATCGTACTGCGCCTGCGTAATGCCCTTCTCGGCGGCATACTTGATGTGCTGGAAAGCGCGCGACGGATTTTCCGGTTTACCGTCGCCCTTGAGGAAGAGGACGCCGAGATTGTAGTTGGCTTCGGCATGTCCGGTCAGCGCGGCCTTCTCGAATAAGCGCCCGGCCGCCTCGCGATTTTTCAGCACGCCGCGCCCTTCGGCGAGCATCAGCCCGAGCGCGAACGTGCCTTGGACGTCGCCAAGCTCAGTCGCCCGCGTGTACCAGTTGACCGCTGCTTTCTCGTCCTTCGCGACGCCGAGACCCTCAGCATAAATGCGCGCGATCAACGTGTGCGCTTGCGGCTCACCGCGCGACGCGGCCTCCTGCGCAAGCTTGAGCGCGGTCAGATATTGGCCCTGATCGAAGGCCGTGTAGGCGGCGTCGTCGCCAGTCGCCGGCACCATCGTCGGCGCGGTTTTCCGGACGTTGGTTTCAGCAGGTTTCTCAGCCGCTGGCTTTGCCGGGGAAGGTGCCGGCTTCTTCTCGGCCTTGTCTTCAGATTTCCAGAACCACGAACTCATGTCGGCGCGGACCGGAGTAGTGAGGGTGAGGGCTGTGAAGGTGATCGATGCGACGGCCAAACCTGCGATGAGCTTGTTCATACGGCCGCCTCGTCATGAGCCATCGCGCCGGCATATTCTAAAACGTAAGCGCGAACCTCGTCCGGCGTCATCGCCGAGGTGATCGCGACCGTGATGAAGTCTGCCCCGCTGTCTGCCAGCGCGCGCGCCTGCTCGGGCGAGGCGACATCACAGGCGACGCACGGAATTTCGAAAATTTCCGCCCACCACGAGATTAGGTCGCTCTGCCGCTCTTCGGCGGTCGCGCGATCGCCGACGCGGGCTGGAATGCCAAAAGCGACGTAATCGGCTCCCGCTTCGCCAAGCAGCATGGCGTCGTTGCGGGATCGCCCGCAGTCGGCGCCGATCATGACGTGGTCGCCAAGGTCGGCCCGCGCTTCGCTGAAATGTTTGACGGTCTCCTTGGACCACGACAGGTGCAACCCGTCGGCCTTGAGCATCCGCGCCAGCGCCGCATCGTCGGCAATGAACGCCGCGACGCCGCGCTTTTGCGCCAAGCCGATCAAAACCTTGGCGGCTCCAGCGTCGAGCTTTTCGCCGTCACGAGGCTTGATGAGAAGGCTCGCGATCGGCGCGCAATCGAACGCTGCGGTCAAGGCGGACTTGGCTGCGTCAGCCCCACCAGCGCCGATTTCGCCCGCGCCAATTTCAAGCGTCAGATAGATGTTCGGCCGGTTACTCAAAGCTCGTCTCCAATTTGTTCACGCTATCTGAGGCGAATGCGGCGGAAAGAAGTATGCATCCGCGCCGGAGCGACCCTGGAGCAACCTAGCGGAAAATTGAGTCCGCCGCGCCTCAGGTCTGACCCAATCGAGCATATCGGTCAAAAACCTTATTTACCGCAGCCGCGGCTCACGGCATGGTGACCGAATGCATCATTTTTTCGGCGTCAATCCGCCATGTTGCGATCTCAAAAGCTGACGGACGTGTTGATGCCGATCGAAATTTTTACTTTCCGGAGTTTGCTTGCATGAAATTCCCCGGTGCCGTTTGGGCGGTCGTCCCCGTCGCGGTAGGTATATTGTCGTCGATGGGTTCGGTGCGGGCGCTAGCCGACCCGGTACCGGCGTGGGCTGCTCCAGCAACCGTGTACGAGCAGGTGCGCACACCTGAGGACGCGCCAGCGCCGCCCTCAGCTGGCCAACCGTCATTACCAGCCGCAGCTGCCGCAACAGCGCCGGCCGCCACTCCGGCGAATTCCGTGATCGACGCGGTCCGCGCCAAGCTTGCGGACAAGTCACGCAGAGCCTCAGCCGATCAGCTCGAAGCGCTGACAGCATTCTACGCGAGCCGCGCCGAGGCCTTGTGGGTCAAGGACGGCCAGCTTAACGACAAAGCCGCAGCCGCGATCGGCGAGATCGGCAAGGCCGCAGCCTACGGCCTCGATCCATCGGCATTCGTGTTGCCGGCGTTGGCCTCCGCTCCGTCGATCGATGCCGATGCCGAAACTGAACTGCAGGTGAGCGTCGCGATTCTCAAATATGCCGATCATGCACGCGGCGGCCGGGTCGACCCGCTGGCGCTGAGCAACATCCTCGATATGAAACCGCCGCTGAAAGATCCTCGCGCGGTCCTGGCCGAAATCTCTAATGACGGGTCGCCCGACGCGTACCTGCGCGGCCTCCATCCAAAGCATACGGGCTTTCAGCAATTGAAAGCCGCGCTCGCGACAGCGCGCGGTCCCCAAGTCGAGGAGAAGATCGACGAAGCACTGCTGATCAAGCTTCCCGAAGGCAAAGCGGTCAAGACGATCAAGCCGGGCGAGGAGGGCGAGGATATTGTGCTGCTGCGCAAGCGGCTGAAAATCGATGCCCAATCGCCGGACAACGATCGGCTCTACGATGCCCGGCTTGAAGCCGCCGTCAAAGAATTCCAGGCGGCGAGCGGCTTGAAAGTCAATGGTCAGCTCAACGCCAAGACGCGCACCGCGCTCAATCGCCAGGGCGAACCCAAGAAGGCCGATCCCAAGCGCGACGTCGATCGCATCATCGTCAACATGGAACGCTGGCGCTGGCTGCCCGAAGACCTGGGCGCCTTCTACGTCATCAATAACGTCCCTGAATTCATGAGCCGTGTCGTCAAGAACGATGCCGAGCTGTTGAAGCAGAAGATGATCGTCGGTCAGCCGACCTGGCCAACGCCCATCCTCTCCTCCAAGATGGAATTCGTGATCTTCCAACCCGATTGGGGCGTGCCCGACGGCATTAAGGTCAAGGAATTACTCCCGCGCCTGAAACGCGCCTCGGGCGGTGACAACTTCTTCGACAGCTTCTTTGGCGGAGGCTCGAGCGGCGGCGCGCGCGTGCTGGCTGCCTACAAACTGAATCCCAGTTTGAACGGCCGCCCCGTCGACGCAAACGCGATCAACTGGAACAGCGTCGATATCCGCCGCTTCAGTTTCATCCAGCCAGCCGGTGCCGAAAATCCGCTTGGCCTCGTCAAGTTCCGTTTCCCTAACCGGCATGATGTCTACATGCACGACACGCCGCAGCGCGGACTGTTCGCCCAGTCGTTCCGCGCGCTGAGCCACGGCTGCATGCGTCTCGATCAGCCACGCAAACTCGCCGAACTCATCCTAGCCGAAGACAAAGGTTGGAGCAGCGACAAAGTCGGCGCGATGTTCCAAGCTGGCGGCGACGTGACGCTCACGAAACCGGTTTCGGTCTACTTGACCTACTTCACGGCACGCGTCTCAGAGGATGGGAAAGTCGAGAAGTATCCCGATATCTATGGCCACGATGAACGCCTGATGTCGGCACTGCAAGGCCGCGCCGTGCGCTACAATGCGCCCGAGCAGAACGATGCGGTCTCGGCGATTGATGACGGCTACGACGCGCCGCAAGCGACGCAGAAAAAGAAGGTCGCCGGCAAACAACGCCGCGAGCCGCAATCAGCCGGTAACATTCTGTCCGACGCCCTGAACGGCTTGCTCGCGAACTAAACGCGGTTTGACTGCATACAAGAAAGGCGGATCGCGCGAACGATCCGCCTTTGTTTGTTTGGGAACGCCGGCGAAGGTCGCTACGCCGCCTTCTCTTGCTTCTTGTCCCACTTGCCCTGAGCCGCGAGGCTGTTCATTTTCGCGCGATGCGTAAACGCCCGCTGACCGGCCGCGACATTCTCATTTTTGCCGCCCCACGCCGCCTGCGCCGCCGCCTGCAACGCGCGGCCATATGAGAAGGTCAAAGCCCATGGCAACCCGCCCATCGCATTCATTAGAGATAGATGCTCGGTCGCCGCTTCGTCGGCTTGCCCACCCGACAGAAACGCAATGCCCGGCACCGATGCCGGCACGGTCGCTTTCAGACACTTGATGGTTTTCTCGGCGACTTCAGCGGCACTCGCTTGTTTCGCGCACTTCTGCCCGGCGATGATCATGTTTGGTTTCAAAATCATGCCCTCGAGGCTGACGCGCGCATCGTAGAGTTCGCGAAACACCGAGCGCAGTGTCCACTCAGTCACGCGGTAGCACTCGTCGATGTCGTGGCCCGCGTGGTCGCCATCCATCAGCACTTCAGGCTCGACGATTGGCACGATGCCGGCTTCCTGGCACAGGACCGCGTAACGCGCGAGCGCGTGACTGTTGGCCTTGACGCAGTTCCATGTCGGCATGCCGTCGGCGATCGTGATGACCGCGCGCCACTTTGCAAAGCGGGCGCCGAGTTTGTGATATTCAGCGAGCCGTTCGCGCAACCCATCGAGACCCTCGGTGATCGTCTCGACTTTGACGGTCGGACCGGCGAGCGGTTTGGCGCCCATATCGACCTTGATGCCGGGGATCGAACCGGCAGCCTTCATGACGTCGACGAGCGGCGTGCCGTCTTTTGCCTTCTGGCGGATCGTCTCGTCATAGAGGATCACGCCGGAGACGTAGTTCTTCATGGCGTCGTTGGAGCGAAACAACATCTCGCGGTAATCGCGCCGCGAATCTTCGGTCGATGCGGTGTTGATTTTGTCGAAGCGCTTCTTGATCGTGCCCGAACTTTCGTCGGCGGCGAGAATGCCTTTTCCAGGCGCGACGAGGGCACGGGCAATGTCTTCGAGTTTTTCGGTCATGAGGGGCTCCGGATCGGTTTCAGGAATTGCGCCTGATTTAACGGTATTTGTGCCCTCGAACTAGCCCCCCAAGGTCGCACGGCTGGAGACGTGCTACTTTAACATTCGGCTTCTATGTGGTACTGGACGGCATGTCTCGACCGCTCGATCGCATATCAATAGATCCCAACGTCTGCTTCGGAAAGCCGTGCATCAAAGGAACCCGTATCTGGGTTTCCCTGATCCTCGATTTCCTGGCGAGCGGGGCCACAGAGATGGAAATTCTCGCGAGCTATCCGCAGCTTGAACCCGAAGACATTCAGGCGGCGATCGCGTACGGCGCGGAGGTCGTCCGCGAACGTGTGCTTCCCATTCCAGCCGCTCCCGCCGGATGAAGTTCAAACTCGACGAAAATTTGGGCGCCGTCGGCAAATCAATGCTCGAGGCCCAAGGTTACGACGTCATGACCGTGCGAGATCAGAAACTATCAGGCACGTCAGATATGCGTCTGTATGAGGTTTGTCGCGACGAGGGGCGTGTACTTGTAACGCTC
>JANOCZ010000216.1:0-6901 GCA_031412455.1 Hyphomicrobium sp.
CTTGCAAAAGCCGTGGATTGCAATGGCTGACTGCGTTACGTATGCCCGAGTTTGCGGCAATGCAAGCCGCCCATTCAATCCGGGACGTCTCAATCATGGCTGAGCTTTTCGAGCTGATCATCACTGGCGCAACGGTCGTCAATCACGACGGCGCTGCGGTTCGCGACATCGGTATCGCTGAGGGCCGTATTGCGGGGTTGGGTGATTTGCGCGGTGAGAAGGCCACTGAATCCCTGGATGGCCGAGGCTTGCATATTCTGCCCGGCGTGATCGACAGCCAAGTGCATTTTCGCGAGCCGGGCCTCGAGCACAAAGAAAATCTGGAGACGGGCAGCCGGGCGGCGGTCGCGGGTGGCGTGACAGCAGTTTTCGAGATGCCCAACACCCGGCCGCTGACGACATCGGCCGAGACGCTGGCCGACAAGGTTCGCCGCGCGCGTCATCGCATGTTCTGCGATTTTGCGTTCTTCGTCGGCGGCACGCGCGACAACATCGCCGAGATACCGCGCTTCGAAAAGCTCGAAGGCTCGGCGGGTATCAAGGTCTTCATGGGCTCATCGACGGGCGATCTGCTGCTTGATGACGAGACGGCGTTATCGGAGATCATCGCCAACCTCTCGCGGCGGGCGTCGTTTCATGCCGAGGACGAAGCGCGGTTGAAGTCACGCATGGGACTTCGGCGGCCGGGCGATCCATCGTCGCATCCCGAGTGGCGCGATCCTGAGGCGGCGATGATTGCGACGCGGCGGCTGGTGGCGCTCGCTGAGAAGCACAAGAAGCGCGTGCATGTGCTGCACGTGTCGACGGCGGACGAGATGGCTTTTCTCAAAGACCACAAGAATTATGCGTCGGTCGAAGTTACGCCGCACCATTTGACGCTCGAGGCGCCGGAGTGTTACGAGCGGCTTGGCGCGTATGCGCAGATGAATCCGCCGGTCAGGGATGGCCGGCATCGCGCGGCGATTTGGGCGGCCGTGAATTCCGGGGTCGCCGATATCCTGGGTTCCGATCACGCCCCGCATACGCGCGAGGAGAAAGAGCATGTGTATCCCGACACGCATTCCGGGATGACCGGCGTGCAGACGCTCGTGCCGATCATGCTCGATCATGTGAACGCTGGACGATTGACGCTGCAACGGTTCGTCGATTTGACGAGCCACGGGCCGCAGCGGTTGTTTGGTATTCGCGGCAAGGGGCGGATCGCGGTTGGGTATGACGCCGATTTGACGATCGTCGATTTGAAACGCCGCGAAACGATACGCAATGGCTGGATCGAGAGCCGCTGCGGCTGGACGCCTTATGATGGCGTGACCGTCACCGGGTGGCCGGTCGGGACGTTTGTCAGGGGCCGAAAAGTCATGTGGGACGGGGAAATTATGGGAGCGGCTACTGGCGAGCCGGTTGGATTTCTAGAGGGGTAAGAGAGGGCGCGGCGCGTTAACCGTCGTGGCACTCGATTTGCTTGACTGCGACGACTTCAGCAAGAGGCGTCTCAATCCATGCTTTCGATCGCGCTCCAAAAAGCAATCGCCCCGACCGAGCCAATGAGCTGGGCCGAGGCGTTTTTTCTTTCGAGTGCCGCGTTGGCGATGGCCTTACCGGTGACCGCCGCGCTGTACGTCGTGAAGTCGGCTCTAGGCATCAACTTGATGGACGGGCCGTCGCCACTTCATGATCTGCTGTATCACTTCGCGCGCTAAGGATTAGCCTTCGTAAGCACTCTTCGTCGCGCGGGCGATATTCGAGGGCAGTTTATTCAGGACGCGCACGGTTGTTCCGACACCCGCGATGCTCGCCAAGTGGGTCACGTGACCGTTGGTCATGCGGATGCAGCCTGATGATGCGGCCTGGCCGATCGTCTTGACGTCATTGGTGCCGTGAATACGGTAAAGTGAATTCCCCAAATATAGAGCTATGGCGCCCAGCGGATTGCGGATCCCGCCGGTCATGTATTCCGGCAGCTCCGGCTTGCGCTCGAGCATCTCGGCGGGTGGACGCCAGTCGGGCCAGGCGACCTTCTTGGAGATCGATTGTTTACCGGTCCAGGTGAAACCTTCGCGACCGACCGACACCGGGTACTTGTAGGCGGTTGATGAGGAGAGGACGTAATAGAGCTTGCGGCCTGCCGTATCGATAACGATCGAGCCGGCGCCGTAGCTGTTGGGGAATGAAACTTTCGGCGGCGCGACGGCTGAGATGTAGGGCTTGCCGCCGCCGTCCATCTGCGCTGGACCTTTTTTGGCGACCTTGGGGGGGCTCTCGTCGTCCCAATCTAGTTGTTTTGATTTAAATTTCTTGGCCGACTTGGCGTTGAAGCCGAACGGCGTTGCTTCAGATGCAGGGGCCGCCCGCTGGTGGCGCTTCAGCCGGTCGGGCATGACGTAGCCTGCCGCGTTATCGAACGGGTGGAACGCATTGGCCGGCGATGCAAATTCTAACGCGCATAGCGCCAAAACCGCAATTGGTAACCTCATCATGACTCTATACCCTGCTGTTTACATAGATCGTCATGCAGAATTAATCAGAGAAAAGAGGTTTGACAAACCCTCATATTGCCATCGGCCACTGCGCCGCAGCGGGCCGTGTTGCGCACAACTATTTAGAGTGTTTTGAACGCCATCCAGGAATGCGGGGTTAGATCGCTGAAAGGTTGTGGTGGCCAAGCCGGTCGCACTGATGGACAACCTCGTAAACGGAAACTACCAATGATGCTGCGCCGCGTAACCCATCTCCACCGTCGATCTTAAGGATCATTAACCACGATGCGGGACGAGACTAGCGAACAGAAGCCGCAAATCAAAATTGGGTTAGGCCTGAAATACGTGCGCCTCTCGCTTTCGTGCTGGGAGCGCCAGTGCAGGGACTGATGGATCTTCTTCCCAATCCCATCATCATTCCCGTTGGACTGTTGGTCGGTATCCTCATCGCGGCGCCTGTCGGGCCGGTCAACGTGCTGTGCATTCAGCGCGCAATCGAGCGCGGCTTTTGGGGCGGGGTCGCGGCTGGCATAGGCTCTGTACTGGGTGACGGATTGATTGCGCTCTGCGCCGGGCTCGGCGTCGGCGCGGTGTCGGGCGCGCTGGAATCGCATCGCGCGATTATCCAAACGGTCGGCGGGTTGGCGCTCATCGTGTTCGGGATCAAACTTTTTGTCACCGTGCCGCGTATCCGGGTCCACTCGGAGAGCGGCGCTGGCGAGACCAGACTTCGCGATTTCGCGTGGGACATTCCGCAGACGTTCTTCCTGACGGTCACCAATCCCGGCGCGCTGCTGGGATTGGCGGCTGTCTTCGGCGGCGTCAGCACATTCGTCGAAGTTCATTCAACGGTCGATGTGTTGTTTATGGTCGCCGCCATTATGGCTGGCAGCATGATCTGGTGGATCGGCCTTTCGCATCTCATCGCGCGCTACCGGCACTTGATCGACGGCAGCAAGCTGCAGCAGATCAATAGGATTGCGGGTATCCTGCTCGCCGGCTTCGGCGGCTTATTGATTTTGGAAGTGCTGACCAAGGGTGGACGGTTCTAGGCTCTCGACCGTGACCTATCGGCGGCTGGCTATTGATCGCGGCGGGCGAGCGTAAATTCGCCTTCGCAGATGCGCTTTTCCAAGCCGCGCGTCAGATGCACAACGGCATCCTCGCCATAGATCGAAACAAGATCGGTCAGCGCCGTGAATAGGGCGGCGTAGGCCATCTGCTGGGGCTGGACGCCGGTGTCGACGCCTTCGTCCCACGCGGCCAGGATCAGATCGAGCGCCTTCAGGTTAGGGTTGTCGGTATCGAATTCTTCAAAGCACTGCATGTGATCCCGTTCCCCTCTAGATGACGTCTGAGTGTTTCCACGTTGGCGACACGCATGACCACACGTGGCCTAACACGGCGACACGCAAAAGGTCGCTGTTGCAACAATTCACAGTGAATCGCGCTTAGCGAAGTGTTTCAGGGAAAACTTTTGACGAGGCCTTCGGCGAGCTGGGTGCCTTCGGCAAGGAAGCGGTTGATCGCCGTCTGGGCCGAGGGGCTGCAGGTGTTATAGGTCCGGCTATAACTGCGGTAGCCCTGGTTGAACGCGCGTGAGAGCTTCGCCCGGCGCAGGGCCGAGCTGCCCTCGGCGTCGGTCAATTCACGCATGCGGTCGCGCCAGTACTGGCCCTCGTTGGCGCTGCAGAGTTCGCGCAGATAGTGGACGGCGCCGAGGATTTCCGACAAGCGCATCAGCTTATCGTCGTACGGCTTGACGTCAGATGCGGCGAAGGCTTGGAGCGGGCTTAGCATCGCGGCGGTTAGTGTTGCGGCCAGCACCGCGCGCCGCAGCACCGGGGGGTGTGCAGATCGTTGGCCATAAGGCGAGCCGGACGCAATCAGGGGCATATGATCCACGCGCTAATGATCATGGCATTTGCGACCCTCTAGCATCGATTCTTGGCTGCAGCACGGCTTCATCTTATATTCCAAGGGCGGCCGCCGGTTGCGGGCTTGCGAAGAGGGCCGACAATGTGTTCGCGTTTCAGTTTGACGTCGCCGCCAGAGGCCGTGCGCCAAATGTTTCAATGTAGCGGCGAAGACGATTTTCCGCCACGCTACAACATTGCGCCGACCGATCCGGCATTGATCGTGCGGTCCGACGACCGGCCGGGGCGGTTGCTGCGTCTGGTCCGCTGGGGGCTCATTCCGCCGTGGGTCAAGGATCCGCGTGAGTTCTCGACGCTCATCAATGCTCGTGCCGAGACGGTGGCCGACAAACCGTCATTTCGCGGTGCGCTGCGGCATCGCCGGTGTCTCGTGCCGACCGATGGTTTTTACGAATGGACGGGGCGGCCCGGCGCCAAGCAACCGCACCGTATCGTCATGCGGTCGGGTGACGTGTTCGCGCTGGCGGGCTTGTGGGAGCATTGGCTCGGTGCCGACGGCAGCGAACTCGAGACGATGGCCATTTTGACGACGGCAGCCAACGACGACATGACCCATATCCACGACCGGATGCCGGTGATCATTCAGCGCCAAGACTATGAGCGGTGGCTCGACTGTAAGGCGGGCAGTGCCGACGCTATCGGCGACCTCCTTGCCCCTCTGCCGGCGGGCTATATCCAGTCGGTCAAGGTCAACCCGAAGTTGAACAATCCCCGGACCGAGGGTCCCGAATTGCTCGAAATGGTGCAATCGACTCTTCCTTAACCGGTTTCCCGTATCGACGATGGGTCGCCCAATAGTGTTTGATTCGGCTGATATATGGCCGTTTGGGATTGTAACTCGGCCTTTGTGTCGTCGCAGCGTGGCCGGGCGTGGGTGTGTTCCTTATCACTATCACCGCGTGCGCCGACTCGCTCTGAGCTGGAATTGACGTTATTCTGTAAAAGTCAAGAGGTCGCCGCGATCACACGCTAAAGCGTTGTGGGCGATCATTATAAACTGCGGGTCGAAATGGAATTTATTCCATCAGCTCGCGACAACCGCCCGTTCACAAACGAACGGCCGCACGAGGAGTTTCGACGCGATGGGCTACAGGGGTGACGATCTCGATCTGCGGACGCCACAAACCTGGAGTGCGACGCCAGCTGACCTCGTCAGTGCCTCAGATGCCGGCGTCGTCAAGAACGGGCAACGCAGCGCGTCGCGGTCGGGACCGATATGGGTCGACGACACCGTGCTCGCGTGCGCCAATCATGCCTATGACGTGGCGCTTGCGCATCGCGCCGGTGAAGTTCGGCTTGAACATTTTCTGCATGCGCTGACGCGCATCGATGCTGCCGCCGAAGCGCTAGAGGCGCGCGGTGTGCGGGTGGCCGCGCTGCGCCGCGAAAGCGCGACGATCATCGCCAGTGAAATCCCAGTAGGGCTCACGAATGGGAAAGACACGCCACGGCGCTCCGATAATTTGGCCGACGTGATCCGCGCGGCCGGTAGTTTGGCTGCACGGCGGAACGGTCCAGCGACGATCGACGACGTCATCAACGTGCTCTTTGATCAACGCACCGATACGCCCGGCTTGCAGCTTCTGGTGCGGCATACGTTGCGGCCACAGGCGCGAGAGAATTTCGAGCAATTTCCGCCATTGTCGCGCTACGCATCGGAGGCGCCGCGTTATGCGACGGCGCCGCCTGAGCGCTACGTGCGGATCGCCGCGCCAGAGCCGGTGCGTTACGAGCCTGAGCCCGTGCGCTATGTGCCTGAGCCGGCGCGGCCGTATCGTTCGGACTATCAAGGAACAGCGACGGATTCGATCCAAAACACGCGTATCGAAGCGCTCGAGCAGATGGTTAGGGCGCTGAGCAACGATCTCGCCAGCGAGCGGGAAGTGGTGTCGGGGCTGCTGCAGGATCTGTCGCGGACGACACAGGCGCAACGCGATGATCAGGGGCGGCTGCACACCGGGCTCTACGATCGCATGCAGAATTTGGAACAGGTCATGACGGACTCGCGCACCGTGTCGCCCGATGGACTTGCCGAACAGTTGCTCAATCTCGAGGTGTCGCTGGAGCAGCGGCTCAAGGAGTTGGGTCAGGGCTGGACGACTTTTGCTGCGAGACTGCAAGGTATAGAGACGTCGGTTCGGCAATCGGGCTCGGACCCGGCGCGCGCCATGGACCTCAAGCCGTTGATGACACGGCTTGGCGCGATCGAGGAGGCGCTGTCGAAGCGCGGCGAGAACACGGCTGGTTTGGACACCGCCGACCGGCTCAAATCACTCGAGGCGGAGATCGCGCGGGCGTTGTCGGCCAACACCGCGAGCACGGGGCGAATGGAGACGTTGATCTCCGGCTTTGAGCGCGAGAAATCTAATTTTGCAGCCCCGATCATCGATCGGCTCGTGGCGTTGACCGATGCGACGAGCGGGCAGCAATCGGTCACGGTCGATGCGACCAGCAAAATCGTCGAAAGGTTGAACGCGGTCGAGCGCG
>JANOCZ010000217.1:0-2666 GCA_031412455.1 Hyphomicrobium sp.
CTGGCAAGCAGCAGCAGCTTATGGACGATACGTTCGGCGAGCAAAACAAGCAGCAGGGGATGCCCGAGGGCGGCGAGCAGGATCAGAGCGGCGGCGAAGAATCGCCCGACGGGAAGCCCGGTAAACAAGGCAAGCAGGGCAAAGGCCAGCAGAAATCCCAGCAGGGCGGTCAGCCCGAGCAGGAAGGCGGCGGGCAAACCGGCGAAGGCAAGCAGGGCGAAGACGGCAAGGGTCCAGGCGAACGGCAGAAGGGCAAGGGTGACCTTGCGCAACGTCAAGCCGATCTGCGCAATAAGCTCGAGAAACTGAAAAAGGATCTCGAGGAAATGGGCGCTGGCGATCCAGAAAAGCTCGGCAAGGCGGAAGAGTCCATGGGGCGCGCAGAAGACGCGATCAAGGAAAAAGATTTTGACGAGGCCGCGCAGGAGCAGGCTGAGGCGCTCGATCAAATGCGCCAGGCCGGCAAGCAGATGGCCGAGCAGATGCAAAAGAATGCGCAGCAAAAAATGGGGCGTGGCGGCACTGAGCCGCGCGATCCGCTCGGGCGCCCGCAAAAGTCGGAAGGGCCGGATCTTGGCACGTCCGTCAAGGTTCCCGATGCAATCGATGCGCAGCGCGCGCGGCAGATTCTCGAAGAGCTACGCAAGCGTTCAGGTGAGAGCCTGCGCCCGCCAAGCGAACTCGATTACATCGAGCGGCTGCTCAAGAGGTTTTGATGTCCGGCTAACGCGAAGCCGCTGGTTTAAAGCGGTGTAAAAAACCGCCGATGACCTGATGGCTTGTCAGCCGCGTCGATGCCCAGCCGCCGGGCGGCTCACTGCCTGACCACCAGCGCTGAAACTGCGTCCACATATCGACGGGCAACCACGTCCCGTCGCGGTGGGTGATGGGGGCTGTATAGTCGGCGAGCGTGAATTTATATTCGAGAAAAACCGAGCCGGTTTTTAAGCGCAATTCGACGCCGAACAGCGCCTGAGCAATCGGCCCCGTGTACTGATACTCGTACGTGCGCGCAGGGTCGGTCCGCAGATGAACTTCGGAGTGCGGCAGCGAGATGCCCGCGCCGATGCCGGCATAGGGCGAAATCCGGCCGAACGTCGCAAAACGCATCAGGCCGTTCAACGTCAGCATGTTGTGGCCATGCGTAAACTCGAGCTTGCTGAAGAATTCTTCGACCTTGGCTTCCGGCGGCGCCGGCTTGCCGTCGAGCGTACCGGCGAATTGCTTCACCTCTTTCATCGGCGCGTAGGCCTTTGAGTGCGTGAAGTCGATCATCGTGCCGAAGCGCTCGCTCGGCCAGCGCTGGATGCGCGCGCCATAGTAGAGCGGATTGTCGAAAGGCTTCGTGTACCAGTTGATGTCCTTGATCGTCAGGTCGTGGCGGCCTTGTTGCTGCAGATGGAAATCGCTCGGGTAGTGATACGGCGCGCCGAGGTAAGCGCCGAATGCGGTTTCGCGACCCGGCGCGTAGCTTTGCGGATAGGTGGACGAGGCGGTGACTTTCGCATCCGCGTCTCGGTCATCTGGCAACGCTGCTTGAACGATCAACAGGCCCATCGCTGCCACCGCAGCCAAAATTTCAAGCGCGTGCGCTGGTCTGATCGCATCGACCCCTACAGCGCGCGGCGATCTGAACCTGGTCGATAGAGATGTGTTCATCGATAGCGTTCCCCCATGCGCTGCGTTCCTGCCAGATCGGGCGAAGTCCGTAAAGGCTCGGCTTCACGCGATGATCGCGAGCGTCGGTCGGGCTATGACTGGGGAGCTTCGTGCAACGCATCGACCATGGCGCGCACGGCTTTGATCTGTGGTGCGTCGCGTGTCAAATAGTCATTCCCCGTATAGCCCCACCAATCCCAACAGCCTTGAGGATTGGACACCGTCGTCTCGACCTGTGGAAACACTATGATCAGTTTGTTGGTATCGGCCCAGCGGGAAAATCCGCTTTCCTTGATGAAGGCATCGCCGACCGCTTCGCGATTTTGGGAGCAGCCGTGGAAGGCGATATGGATCCGGCAGTCTGCTTCGCGGCGGCACGTTTCGGGAACATAGACGGCGCCATTGTCGGCCAAGCCGTCGGGCAGCTGGCCTGAATGGAATGGCCGCTGGTCGAAATCGGCGAAGGTGCCTTGCGGTGTGTCGCTGCGTGGCTCGAGTTTGCCGTAGATATGCTGCAACAGTTCGCCGGCTTGATCGTAATCGCAATCGACGACGTAGGGCGCGCCGGATTTTGCGCACTCGTTGCCGGCGTTCTCGGTCACGAACGCATGTCCCGCCGGTAGTTGGTCGATGAACTTGATGTTGGCTGGGGGCAGGCCGACTTTCGCGTAAAACTCGGCGGCGCGTCTGACGATCGAGGGCACGACGGTTTGATCGGCGGTGCCTGAAAACAAATACACGCGATCGCTCACGACGTCGGCTAGCGAATCGATCTCATCCTTATCGGCGCGCTGTTTGGCTTTTTCGGTCAGCTTGACGGGATCGGCGACGCCCCAAGCGCCGAGTCGATCGAGCATACAGCCATTCATCGCTTTGCCGAGATTGAGAAACGCCGTGCCGGGGCCGGGCATCGCATCGGCGAACACGCTTTCGGAGCAACCGTACGGGCCACCGGCGATGATCGCCGCGCCGGTGACGATTTTTGCCTGCGCCATTTGGAACTGGCC
>JANOCZ010000218.1:0-2962 GCA_031412455.1 Hyphomicrobium sp.
CGGCCGTCTTGTCGGTCTGACATCGCGTAACGAGCTGTATGGTGGACAGTGGCCGCCGGTCGCAGTCGAAACAGCGGCGTCCGTTCCGGGCTACTTCAAAAACACGTTTGATCCTTGGGGCCTGCCCCTCGTGAATACGCTGATCTTGTTGACCTCGGGCTGCACGGTAACCTGGGCGCACCACGCACTGCTCAAGAACGATCGCCGCGGTCTCGTCATCGGCTTGCTGCTGACCGTTATCTTGGGCGCGTTGTTCACGGTGCTCCAAGCAGTCGAATACGGCCACGCTGGCTTCAGCTTTGCCGGCCATAGTTACGGCTCGACATTCTTCATGGCGACGGGCTTCCACGGCGCGCACGTGATCATCGGCACGATCTTCCTCGCTGTGTGCCTCGTGCGAGCTATGCGCGGCGCGTTTACGCCGCAGCAGCATTTCGGCTTCGAAGCGGCCGCCTGGTACTGGCACTTCGTTGACGTTGTCTGGCTGTTCCTGTTTGCCTGCATCTACGTTTGGGGTGCTGGTGCTGGCGAAAACGCGAAGGCGGCCGACCGCGCCGCGCCGCCAGCGATCGAACAGAAAGCCGCTCCAGCTGCGGACAAAGCCGCACCCACAGCGGCTCCAGCCGACAAGGCAGCGGCTCCCGTCGAGACGTCTCCGGCACCGGCAGCTACGCCGCCGGCTGCAGCCGAGACGCCACCGGCTCCTGCCGAAACGCCCCCTGCCGCAGCCGAGTCGTCACCGGCTCCTGCCGAAACTCCACCGGCTCCTGCCGCGGCCCCGGCACCCGCTCCTGCACCTTAAAGCAGTGATCGGGTGAGACGAAGAATTGGACCTTAAGGCGGCCCAGTGCCGCCTTAAGTTTTTTTTAGCAGTGGCGACTGAACCTGTGCGGAGCCGAACAGTGGCTGACAAGATGCCCCGCGTCTCGCCCTTGACTGCCGGTTTGACGTGCCGCTGTCCGCGCTGCGGCAAAGGCCCGTTGTTCGTTAACGTCCTCAACATGCGCGACAAGTGCTCGTCATGCGGCCTTGATTACAAATTCGTCGATACCGGCGACGGCCCAGCCGTATTTGCGATCTTCATTCTGGGCTTCCTGTGTATGGGCGGCGCGCTGATTGCCGAGTTCAAGTTCGGCGTGCCGTGGTGGGCGCATGTGCTGATGCTGGGCATTCTGACCCCGCTGATCGCCGTATTTCTCCTGCGGTTTTTAAAAGCGACGCTGATCGCGCTGCAGTTTCAACACAAGGCCGAAGAAGGCCGCTTGACGAAGGACTAAACCAATGTTGGCACGGTGGCGCTCGGCCGGTTTGATCTGGCCCACTCTGATGACGCTCGTCATGCTGCCAGTCCTGCTTGGGCTCGGCACCTGGCAGTGGCAGCGCAAAATCTGGAAAGAGGACCTGATCACGAAAATCGACGCGCGCGTGACAGCCGAACCGGTGTCCTACACGGCAGCTCTGGCCGAGTTCGTGAAGACCGAAGATGTCGACTACAAGCGCGTTCGGGTGACAGGCGAATTCGATCACGCCGAGGAACGCCACCTCTATGCGCCGCGCACCACAAGCCAGGGCTGGAACGTCTACACTTTGTTCAAGCCAGAAGGCGGACAACCGCCGGTGTTCGTCAATCGCGGCTGGGTCCCAGACGCACTGAAGGATCCGGCCAAACGGCCCGAGGGCCAGCTCACCGGACCAACCGCACTGACCGGCATCGTTCGCCTCGACCAGCAGAAAAATGCCTTTACACCGGATAACGACGCCAAGGCCAACCGCTGGTACGCCCGCGATACGTGGGCCATGCGCTGGGGCGCCGTTGGAGCCCCGCCGCCGCAGCAGCTCGCAACTATGCGACTTCAGGGCTACGCGCCGTTTTCCCTCGATGCCGAAGCCGAGCCACCAAATCCAGGTGGTTGGCCCAAAGGCGGGACCACGGAAGTCAGCATTCCCAATTCGCACCTTCAATACGTCGTAACCTGGTACGGCCTCGCCGCGACCCTGCTCGCTGTATTTGCGGTTTTTGCTCGCCAGCGCTTGACGGCGCCGGGTACCCGGCCCTCGGACATTAGCTGACCGAGCAGGCGTCGCGCGAGCCGCACCGATCATTGTCGTCGATCATGGGATAGCTGGGCGTTACGCCTTGTGAGAGACGAACCGTCGAACTAGGTTCGCCAGCGTCCAACAGCAGAAAGAGCCAGCGATTTGTATTATGTCTCGACCCGTGGCACGGCCCCAAAGCTGACCTTCGACGAGGTTCTGCTCGTCGGTCTCGCGCGCGACGGTGGGCTCTATGTGCCTGAGTTCTGGCCGACGCTCTCGCCAGACACGATCCGCGACTTCAAGAACCGCTCGTTCGCCGAAATCGCCGTCGAGGTTATCTACCCATTCGTCGGCGACACCATTTCGCGCGGTGATCTCGCACGCATGGCGAATGAAGCCTATGCCGAGTTCGGCCACCCCGATGTCGCGCCGCTGAAACAGCTAGCTCCGCACCGCTACGTGCTCGAACTGTTCCACGGCCCGACGCTCGCCTTCAAAGACGTCGCCATGCAGTTGCTGGCCCGCCTGATGGATCACGTATTGGAAAAACGCGGCCAGCGCGCGATGATCGTCGGCGCGACTTCCGGCGATACGGGCGGCGCCGCGATCGAGGCCTTCCGCTCATCCAGGCGCGTCGATGTCGTCATCCTGTTTCCCGATGGCCGCGTCTCGGGCGTTCAACGCCGAATGATGACGACACCGGTCGAACGCAACGTCCATGCGGTTGCGGTCAAAGGTACTTTCGACGATTGCCAGCACCTCGTCAAAGCCATGTTCAACGACCACGCCTTCCGTGATCGCGTGCACCTGTCGGGCGTCAACTCGATCAACTGGGCGCGTATCGTCGCTCAAGTGACGTATTACTTTGCCGCCGCGGCGCAACTTGGCGCCCCGGACAAGCCCTTATCGTTCTCCGTTCCAACCG
>JANOCZ010000219.1:0-3853 GCA_031412455.1 Hyphomicrobium sp.
CGCGGCCGTTCTGGGGCGGAACGTACTTCCCGAAAAATCCGGGGTTCGGGCGACCGGCGTTCGTCAGCGTGCTGCTGCGGATCGCGGAAGCGTTTCAAAATCAGCCCGACGAGGTCCGCTCCAACGCTGAGAAAATCATGGCAGCGCTGAATGAGCGACCGGGTCCGAGATCTGATTTCAGGGTCAGCGAAGGATTGATCCGGGATCTCGTGGCGCGGATTGCGCGGGCTGTTGATCCGCAGCACGGCGGTCTCTCTGGCGCGCCGAAGTTTCCGCAGTGGAACGTGTTCTGGCTATTGTGGCGTGGCGCGATCCGGTTTGAGAATACGGCCGCGCTCGAGGCTGTTTCAAAAACGCTGACGCATATTTGTCAGGGCGGAATTTACGATCATTTGGGTGGCGGCTTTGCGCGCTATTCCGTCGATGAGCGCTGGCTCGTGCCGCACTTTGAAAAGATGCTCTACGACAACGCGCTCCTCATCGACCTTATGACGGAAGTCTGGCGCGAGACGCAAAATCCGCTGTTTGCCGTGCGAATTTCTGAGACCGTCGATTGGCTCGCGCGGGAGATGATCGCCGAGGGCGGTGGCTTTGCGGCGTCGCTGGATGCCGACAGCGAGGGAGAGGAGGGCAAGTTTTACGTCTGGACCGCGGCTGAGATCGAGGACGTACTTGGTGCGGACGACGCGGTATTTTTCAATCATGTCTACGACGTCACGGCGGGCGGGAATTTCGAAGGCCATGCGATCCTCAACCGGTTGCACTCGCTCGAACGGTTGAGCGGGCCGGATGAAGCGCGCTTGAGCGAAATGCGGCACAAGCTTTTCGAGCGACGGGCGCCTCGTGTTCGGCCCGGCTGGGATGACAAGGTTCTTGCCGATTGGAACGGACTGATGATCGCGGCGCTAAGCCGGGCGGCCGTTGTGTTTGAGAAGCCGGAATGGTTGGCGCTGGCGCGTACCGCCTTTGCCTTCGTCGCCGATCAAATGACTGGCGCGGATGGGCGGCTCTGGCATTCGTCGCGCAGCGGGATAGCCAAAGCGCCAGCCACCGCATCCGATTACGCCAATATGACCTGGGCGGCGCTGCGTCTGCATCAGGCAACGGGCGAGCAGAGTTACCTCGATCTCGCACGGGCGTGGACGGCGACGCTCGATCAACATTATTGGGATGCATCCGGCGGCGGGTATTTTACGGCCGCCGACGATACGAGCGATGTGATCGTGCGGCTCAAGACAGCATCCGACGACGCGGTGCCGAGTGCCAATACGATTCATCTGTCGAATTTAAGCGCGCTCGCGGCGATCTCAGGTGAGGCGCATTACGATGCCCGGGCGCGGGCGCTGGCGGTAGCTTTTGCGGCGGAGATCGCGTCTGCGCCGATCGGCCATTGCGGATTGCTCGCAGGCCATCTCGACCTCGATCGTCTCGTGCAAGTGTCTGTCGATGGTGCAACGCAACCCGTGCTGCGGAGTGTTTTAAACTCCTTGTCGATGCCCGGCGGGCTTGAGTTTGGGGTCAAATCTGCGATCCGGAATGGCGATGCGTCCAGCTCTAGCACCGCTATCATTTGCTGTGGCCCAGTGTGCAGCGCACCCATATCGCAACCCGACGCATTTCGGTTACAACTATTGGCCTCACGGCGCTCCGCCGCAGTTAATGATGGATAATTTACTACGTTGAAACGCCAAGATTCATCCGTGTCCTAAATAAGCTAAGTCGTGTGGACGTTCGACATGATGCGGGATTTACAAGTGGTACGTGGGGTCGTCCGATACGGGTATGCGCCGTTTATGATGCTGGGGTTGACGACGGCGGCCTATCTCGTCGTTTCGAATGAGCATTCTTATTTCTGGCTCGCGCCGCTTTTGGCGGTTGCTTACGCCACGGCATTTGGTGCCGAACACATTGCACCCTTCTTCGATGAGTGGAACGTTCACGCCGAGCACGGCGATACGGAGGTCAATCTCGCGCATACGCTCATGTATGAGTTCGCAAGCATCAGCGGCGTGTTGACTATCCCGCTCATCGTTTGGCTGTTTCCCGTGCAAGGCCTTTGGCCGACCCACTGGCCGATGTGGGGTCAATTGTTGATCGCGCTCGTCGTCTCTGATTTCGCGTTCTCCATGATGCACTATCTCAGCCACCGGTGGTCGCCGTTGTGGCGGTTGCACGCCGTGCATCACGGGGTTGGCCGACTGTATGGTTTGAACGGCGTCATTCGCCATCCGCTGCATCAATCGATCGATATGATCGTCGGCAATCTGCCGCTCGTGTTGATGGGCATGCCGGTGCCGGTCGCGATCCTACTCGGGTTCTGCATCTCCATTACGCTGATCGTGCAGCATTCCAATGTCGATGCGCGTCTGGGGCCGCTCGAAGGCCACTTATCGATTGGACGCATCCATCACATGCATCATGTCAATTGGGGGACCGAAGGCGACTGTAATTTCAGTCTGCTGCTGACAATCTGGGACCGGATGCTCGGCACATTTCAAGATAAGCCGTCGCGGCCAATCACGGCGAAGGACATGGGCATCGACGAGCTGCCGAACTTTCCGAAGTCGTATATCGAGCAACTGATGCTGCCGATCTATTACAAGCCCGGCCAGGGCGAGCCCGAGCGTTACTGGCGCGGCACGACGACGCCCGCGCAGGACGCCAAGGCGCAGATCATGCGTGGCGAAGCGGCGGGGTAGACTGGTCCATACAACCGACTCGGTAGGTTGTGCATAGAAACCAGGAGTCAAGTGAAATTCTTGACTTTCCCCTCAGGCTGTCCTATCTTGGTTCTGCAAAGTCGCCCCGCCAACCCGAAACGGTCACCGTATGGTGCGGCCTTCCAACCGCTCGGTTGGATAGGGAGTGGGGCGCAATCCTTAGCGGAATTCCCATACGTGATCGATTTTCGGACGAAGTTGCCGGATCCAACGCATGTGGTCCGCGCGGTCGGGTCTGTACGACCTCGCAACTGCGCCAACCGTCATATCTGCCAACTGCAAAAGTGGTTCCCGGTGTGATTCCCGCATTTTGATGCTCCGGATCGTGCCTACTTCGGTGTTGGCAGAAATGTATTTCTTGAGGTTATGCCGGAAAAGTTCGTTGCCCGATCCGTCGATGATAACTTTCGCGTTCTGCAGAGTTCGGTCGTCAAATCGGAGCATACTTTTCAAGAAGAAGTTGTAGAAACTCTGCGGCTCTGATCGTAGTTTTTCTGACCTTATTTTTTCCTTTTGAATGACAATTGCTCGCACCCGGAAGTTACAAGGTGCAACTAGCTGGAAAAATTCGTCGCGGCGATGAGGGCTGCATTTGTTGAATTTGAATTCCCGCCCTACTTGCTTTTCAGCGACAGCACCCATGATCAGGTTTTGAGTACGCGAGGCTTCGTCAATGTTGGTGAAAATAACCATTCCGACAGCAAAGATTGGGGATGCACCCCGCGATACATCGAACCCTGGATCTCCACTCTCATCGATGAAAACGAGCAACCGCCAACCTCGCGATAATCAACCAACTATCTGGCGCTAAAATTATCAGCTCGCAAACGATTCCGAGTGGTAGCGGGGCAACAATGGTCAGCCAGACCGTGCGAAAAGGCCGCCGAAAACAGGCGGCCTTTTGGTTGTGTGGATAATTTTAGAGTTTTTACGTATTCATGCTCTGGAAGAATTCGCCGTTGGTCTTGGTCGAGCGGAGTTTGTCGATCAGGAATTCGATGCCGTCCTGGGTGCCCATCGGATTCAGGATGCGGCGCAGAACGTACATCTTCTTGAGCTGATCTTTCGGGACCAACAGATCTTCCTTACGTGTGCCCGACTTGGCGATGTCGATCGCCGGGAAGACGCGTTTG
>JANOCZ010000220.1:0-9449 GCA_031412455.1 Hyphomicrobium sp.
TTTGGATAGACGACCGGCGCGTAGGCTGCACGACGCGCTTCGTGCTCGGCGCGCTCCGCTTCCTTCATCTGAGCATCATGTTCAGCGACAGAGTCGTTGACGAACTGCGCCTGCGCCGCGCCCGAAATCAGAGCAACACAGGCGCCCAAAATCAAACACGTAGTGCGCAATTGTTCCATGAGCGTTCCGCAACCGTTTGATCGCTTCTACGCTGATAAGCTACCAAGCCGCATGAGGACAAGTCCGATGAGATTCCAGTCGGTGCGCGTTGGGCAACTGTTGCAATCCGGCCCCACCGCAGTGTGCTACGCAGTAGTCCGCTCCTGGCCGATTTTGTTGGAAAACTCGCTTGAGAGGCATTGCGAAGCGTGATTCTGTTGGCTGAGGCAGCCATCGGCGGAGCGGTTCGATGATGGGACGGCGCAAGTCTGAGCAAGGCCATTTATTCTACGCATTCGATCTCGATGCGGCTGTGCCGGGCGACCATCTGGTGCGTCGTATCGCGGCGGTTCTCGACCTCTCCTGGCTGCGCAAGGAACTCGCGCCGCACTATTCACATACCGGCCGGCCCTCGATCGATCCGGAACTCATGCTCCGGATGCTCGTCATCGGCTATGTCTTTGCCATTCGCTCGGAACGGGCGCTCTGCCGCGAGGTTCAGCTCAACCTTGCCTACCGTTGGTTCTGCGGTCTCGGTATCGAAGACAAGATCCCCGATCACTCCGCATTCACGCGCGCCCGTAGCGTCCCGTTGCGTTGGTCGCGTCAGGCGTCGGTTCAGATGCGTCGCTGTAGCCCAGACAGGGCAAGCGACGAGGACGAGCCCAGCATCTCAAAAATCAGCCCCGCCTGAGAGCGGCAACCCCGCCGACTTCTGCAACAAAATCGGCCCACAGCGTCGTCAACGTGACGGCAGCTATCTGATCACTGCGACCGGTGCGCCGGCCGACTGATGCTCAATCCCAGAAGCAGACATCGAGTTTTAAGCAATTGAGTAGGGTCCGCTTAAACTTAAACATCTCATCCCGGACGTTCAGCTGTCGCTTTGCTATACTTAGTTTAAATTTGCGGTTTAGTTATTACGTTCGGAAGACCAATTGAAGTTCAGATAGCGGTCGCGCGTATCGTAGCAAATCGCGCCGTACATCCTTAGATACCTGCTGCGTCGCTCCGGGACGGCGTAGACGCCTGCCGGATCTGCAACGTCGGTCTCATAACTGGTTATGCTCTCGGAATTCAGCTCGATCGGTAGAATGTCCATTGCCTGAGGGATCACATTGCCCTCGAGCCAGTCGGCCGCATGGTGTCCCATGGCGTATCCAAACACTGGCGAGGCTAAGCTGACGGAGACTTTATAGGGACCACGCGACTTGATCTCCGCGACTGCTTCTGGCTCGCCATCAATGCCGCCTAAGAACTGGTCAGCGCGATCCAATCCTGCGGCGCGCAACGCCTGGAGCGCCCCCAGCACGACAGTGTCAGCACCGAGCACAACGTCGATTTTAGCATGCGCCAAGAGGATCGTATTCATCGTTGCGTTGCCGCCAGCTTTGTTCACCGTGGCGGGAGAAATGTCGGCTATGACGTTCACTGCGGGCAATTTCGCGAGCGAATCTCGGATCGCAACGAAGCGCTGTGCAAGAGCCTCCAGGCTGTCGTGCGTCAGCAGAACGACGTTTGCCTTACCTGCGAAGTTCTTCAAGATGTAGCGCGCCGCGCTATCTCCAAGGACCTTCCCCGTTAGGTACTGAGGCGCGTTGAGAATAGATATCGCCGGAGGCGGTACGACGGAGCCGACGTACCGGCCGGTCGCAATCAAGTCTTGCAGCGCGGGCGCGAGAGCACGTGGGTCGACGGGTGCCACCACCAGCGCGCCGACCCGCTGCTTGCCGGCGCTGCGAACGTCATCGAGCATCTTAGAGGCATCATCGTTGGCGATCACAGCGTGGTAACTGAGCCCGCGCGCAACCGCCGCCAACTCAAGCCCTTTCGAGACGCCGTGCATAAACTGCCGCTCATTGTCCTGCGCGAAGACGAGCGAGCGGGTTAACCCGGGCGGCGGGGTGCACGCGGGTTGCCTTTCTTGGAACGGCGGCAACTTAATTGGCACATCGATACCCAGACCAGGCGGCTGCGCCGCAGTCTTAGAACCGATGGCTGTCAAAAATGCACCCGCGACGAGCGCGCCGCTCAGCACTACGAAAATGCGTCGAGCGCGTTCCAGCATCTAATGCACAGTCGGTGCAGTGAAAATGATGCGAGCCGTCGTGCCGGGATGGCCTCCCTCGTATTGAATCTCACCGTTGATCGCGGTGGCCATCGCCGTGACAATCTTAGTGCCAAGACCGCTGCCTTTGATCTCGCCGCCATTGCGTCCGGTACCGTCGTCTTCTACAGCGAGTTCGGCCCGATCTACCGCAACTCGCCTCAGCTTCACACGAACCTCGCCGGGCTGATCGGGGTAGGCGTACTTGAGCGCGTTGGTGACCCATTCGGTGACCACAATCCCGAGGTTAACGGCGGCGTCCGTTGGAATCAGGATCGGTTCTAGTTCGTAACGCAAGCCAACGGGTCGCCCGTTCGTGTGCATCGTGGTCTTCATGTGCTCCAAAATGCCGCCAAGATACTCATCCAACGCAACTGATCTGGCATCATCCGAAATGTACAGTCGCTTGTGAACATCGGCGATCGCAAAAATCCGACTGTGCGTTTCGGCCAGCGCCGCACGCAGATCGGCGTTTGCGGTCGACTTCGACTGCAGAGCCACCATGGAGGCCGTCAAGCTCAGGCTGTTGGCAACCCGATGGTTGATTTCTTTCACGAGAACTGCCGCTCGATCGCGTTCTCGCGCGAGATCCTCCGTTCGTGTTTTGACGCGCTCTTCCAATGTGGAGTTTAGCGCGTCCAACTCCGCTCGAGAGGCGGCGATGGCTCGAGCGTTCTTGAAGCCTGCATAGGTGACTGTACCCACAACACCAACGATTATGAACGCCCCGATGAGAGACCCCCAGCCTAGCAACCTGGCATTGTCGCTTTGCTCGGTGGAGGTAGCCGTTTGGCGGTCGTCGGCAGCGTCGATGATGCCGGACAGAAAGACATTTGCCTCGTCCATGAGCGCCTTGGCTCGGTTCGTGCGCACCAGCGTTATAGCCTCTGCGTCTTTGCGGTCCCGCTTTAATTCGATCACTCGATCCGTGTGTTCGAACTTTCTGGCGACGATCGATGAAAGAAGTGTTGTTTTCCGATCTTCGCGTTCGGTCGTGCTCTCCGCCTTTAGCGCAGAGACTTTGGAGAGCGCCAATGCTCGCGCGCCGTTGTAGGGCGCCAGGTAGATTTCGTTACTTGTTAGGAGATAGCTGCGCTCGCTCGATTCGGCGGCTAGAAGCGCGTTGCGTAGCTCCACGGCGGCAGCGCGCGTGTCACGCGCAGCAATGGCGTCCGCGAACAAAGCTTGAGCTCGCCTACCAAGCCAGTCAGTCATCCCAACGATCCCAAGGAGCGACAGGAATCCGACAGCTAGCAAACCGATGGTGAGCCTGAGGAGTAAAGGGTTGTGGGCAGGCATCGTGCCGAGAGATACACGAAACTGATTTGGGAACAAGGTCGTTTCTAGACGGCAGACACCCTTACACGGTGAAAGGCGTTAGAATTGAGGATCTTTGTAACGCGTGGTCAGACCGCGCGTGCCGTCGCCGCGACAAAGCAACTGACGCTCGGAGCCACGTCGTCGACGCGGACATTCGGCCGCAAGATCCCAGAAGCGGTCTTCGAGTTCATCGCAATCGGCGACCAAGAAGCGATCGCCGACCATGTCTGCTAACGGATGTATCGCGTCGAAATTTAGATGTCGATCTTTTCGGCGATCTCAACCGCATCATCAACTTCGATGCCGAGATAGCGAAAAGTGGTATCAATCTTGGAACGACCAAGCAAAAGCTTGACTCCTCGCAGATTTTCGGCGCGCCGGTAAATCAACACTGCTTTTGTTCGACGCAGGGAGTGCGTTCCAAAATTAGCCGGATCAAGCCCGATGCTGGCCATCCACTCACTATGAGCCGGGGAATATTGCCTAGTGGTCAACCCGTGCGGTCCGTCACCGCGACCGGCAATAGGAAACAAACTGCTTTTCTACCGGTCAATCTCAGGTACTCGTCAATTGCCTGCCGCGTATGATCAGTTATTTCGAACCTGATGGGCCTGCCAGTTTTCTTCTGCCGCACTGTCGCGCGATCCATCGCATAACCTCTTGGCGCCACATCATCGACCCGAACAGCGACTACGTCACAGCCACGCAATTTGTATCGATTGCGAAGTTAAACAAAGCACGATCTCGTTTGAGGTCCTTCATTTAAAGTTTGGTCTTAATCGACCATACTTGGCTTGGCCGCAGTGGCGGCTTCGCTCCGATCATCTTGCCCTTGTTCCAAGGCGCAGCGCGACGTGTCGGCATTTCATCAGTGCATGCGTGTTCCTTTTCCATGGCCTGTCTCCGTTGACGAGACGAGCCATCATGCACCTATTCATATCAAGTGTCTGATTTGACGTCCGGTATCGGCCAAATTGTTCACGCCAATGGTCAAGCGTCGACGCGTTTGACCAGGAGCGGCCCCTATCAGAAATGAAGTGTGCGTCCGCTCGTCATCGACTAGCGGGTCATAAACAGAAAAACTGCGATACGACGTTGACGTCCAGCTCCTCCGTCAAACCTCTGCTCCAGGTTCCGCGTGTAGACGCCGCTTGCGACGTGGCGTGCCCTTGTGAGGGAAAGATCCTTCAATTTTTGTGAGCGGGATTTTTGCAAGCCGCAGCAGGCGCACTTGAACCCGTATGTTAGCAAGTCTTGCAGCGGCGCCCTGAATCAAGTGGCTATTCGGCTGGCGCTCGTGCCTGAAAGCTGGCCATAGCGATAAAATTTCAGGCAAGCGTTCTATCGTGGCGATCAAGGAAGGCTGTAAATCGGGCCCTAACGATGTGGCACGGTGCATGCAATTCACTAATCATAATGCCTCTAGGGTTCCGGCAACACTTCAATCCGTGTTGTGTCAGGTCCGAGAGAGGCACTCCCGCTTCCTCTAAGGATGGCGGAGCCACGGCGGGATAAAAGCCCGGGAGACCTATGCCGCAAAGAGTTTGTGCTCTTGACCGGACAGGCTCTCAACTCGCGCGTCGCGGGCCTCCGTTCATGATCTCGAAGCTCCAGCGAACACGTTGAAGTGTGATCAGCACAGGGGATTTCGATGATCCGAGCCTTTTCCAAACGTTTGCAGGGCGCCCTCGCGCTCGCCACGGCCGTGACGATTGCTGCAGCTCCACTAGCGGCAGCTGAGAAGAAAGAATTCAAAGTGGCTTGGTCGATCTATGTCGGCTGGATGCCTTGGGGATTTGCCGCCGACTCGGGCATCGTCAAAAAGTGGGCTGACAAGTACGGCATCAAAATCGAGGTCAAGCAGTTCAACGATTACGTTGAATCGATCAATCAATATACCGCTGGCGCATTTGACGCCGTGACGGTGACCAACATGGACGCGCTCTCCATACCGGCCGCGGGCGGTGTTGATACCACGGCTGTCATCGTTGGCGACTTTTCCGACGGCAACGACGCAGTGATCCTCAAGGGAAAAGACAAACTCGCAGATCTTAAGGGGCAGAACGTCAACCTCGTCGAGTTTTCAGTCTCGCACTACTTGCTGGCGCGCGCGCTTGAAACCGCGAAGCTGGAGGAAAAGGACCTTAAAGTCGTCAACACGTCGGACGCCGACATGGCAGCCGCCTACACGTCAGCGGACGTGACGGCGGTCGCCACCTGGAAGCCCATTGTTTCGACGATCCTTGGATCACCCGATGCCAAGAAGGTCTTCGACAGCTCGCAAATTCCCGGCGAGATCATTGACCTGATGGTTGCGAATACGGAAGTCGTCAAAGACAACCCGAATTTCGGCAAAGCTCTTGTTGGCATTTGGTATGACACTATGGTTGCGCTTGCTAAGGAGCCGGCCGCCAAAGAGGCCATGGCCAAAGCGTCCGGCACCGACGTCAAGGGCTTTGACGAGCAGCTCGCAACCACCAAACTGTTTGCGACACCGGCCGAGGCGGTCGCCTTTACAACGGGCGCCGATCTCAAAACGACAACGGCGCGCGTTTCCAAGTTCCTGTTCGACAAGGCGTTGCTCGGCAAGGATGCCAAGTCTCCCGAAGCGATCGGTGTCGAGTTCCCCGACAAATCGACTTTCGGCGACAAAGGCAACATCAAGCTGCGTTACGACGCAAGCTTCATGAAGGCGGCGGCGGACGGCAAGCTCTGACGTCTTTTGAGGAAGTCCGGCGAACGGCGGGGAACATGCGCGCAATCAACATCAAGCCAGACATGACGTGGCGGATTGTACTCGCGCTCCTGCCGTTCGCTATTTTGTTGCTGCTCTATATCGCGGGATCGGACGTGCGTCTGGCCGCGAACCCAAACGACAAGCTGCTGCCGAGCTTCAAGTCCATGGGCGAAGCGATCGCGCAATACGCCTTGACGCCGGACGCGCGCACGGGGCTTTACCTCATGTGGTCGGACACGGCCGCTAGCCTGCAGCGGTTGCTGACGGGGCTCGCAATATCTACGGCCATCGCGCTGTTTGCGGGAATTGCGATTGGCCTGTTGCCGTTGGCGCGGGCCACGTTCGGGCCGGTGGTTGCCGCCGCCTCCATGGTGCCGCCGCTGGCGCTGCTGCCGATCCTTTTCATCATCATGGGGCTTGGCGAAGCCTCCAAAATCGCGCTCATTGTCATTGGAACTTCGCTAAAGCTTGTGCGGGACTTGATCCTGCGCGTTTATGAAATTCCGCGCGAGCAGCTCATCAAGGCTCAGACGCTGGGTGCTTCTACTTGGCAAATTGCGATGCGCGTGGTGCTGCCGCAAATGCTGCCCCGGCTTATTGACTCGGTCCGACTGGAGATCGGCCCGGCGTGGCTTTTTCTTATCGCCGCCGAGGCCATCGCCGCCGAGTCGGGGCTCGGCTACCGGATCTTCCTCGTCCGGCGCTATCTGTCGATGGACGTGATCATACCCTACGTTGTATGGATCACAATCCTCGCATTCCTGATGGACCTCGGATTGCGGCTGCTCCAGCGCAAGGCCTTCCCGTGGTTTGCGGCGGCGAGGGCGGCATGACTTCAATCGTCCTGGATAAGGTCTGGAAGGAGTACGGCGATACGGTCGTGCTCGAGCGGATCAACCTTGAAATCGCATCGCGCTCGTTTGTAGCGCTGGTCGGTCCTTCGGGATGCGGAAAAACGACGTTCCTGCGCATGCTGCTTGGCGACGAAGTTCCGACGAGCGGACAAATACTGCTCGATGGAAAACCGCTCAAGCCGGAGCCGGACCAGAATCGCGGCGTCGTCTTTCAGCGCTATTCCGTCTTTCCGCATCTGACGGTGCTTGGCAACGTGATCCTCGGCAAGGAGTTTGAGCAATCGCCGATTCGCGTGCGGCTTGGCGGCCAGAAGCGCCGAGATGCGATTGCGGAAGCAAGGGCCTTGCTGCAAGAGGTTGGGCTTTCAAGCCACGAGACTAAGTATCCCGCGGAATTGTCGGGCGGCATGCAACAGCGCCTTGCCCTCGCGCAGGCCCTGATGCGGAAACCCAAAGTGCTGCTGCTCGATGAGCCGTTCGGCGCGCTCGATCCCGGCATTCGTGCTGATATTCATGTTCTGATCCGGCGCATCTGGAACACCAGCGATCTCACGATCGTGATGGTGACGCACGATCTCAGCGAAGCGTTTCGTCTTGCAAGCCGCGTCATCGCGTTTGAGCGCCAGCGCAATCGGCCGGAAGAGCAAGAGCGTTACGGCGCGACGCTCTCCAAGGATCTCGCAATCTACGCATCGATTAACGAGGCCCTGCGGGGCGCAACAATCACGCGGGACATTGAGATCTGGCCTCCGCGCATTGCCGGTGCACCCGCGCACGGCGCTGCGAAACCGCTTGTGTAAACGCGGCGGACGTTTTCGTCAGGGACGGCCCTGGCGAACTTCCTGAAATCCGGGACGGCCCGGAAGTTCGTGGCATAGCGCCCGTGGATCATAGGGAGACGTGCAGGTGAGCAAGATCCTATATGCCGATACGTTGCCGGGGGGCAAACACTGGTCGTTTGTCATGAGGCGAAATTGTTCGCTGCGCTTGATAGACGAAGACGGCGGCGCCAACGTCGGCATGCTTTTCTATAATCCCGAAAATCTGCGCGAGCGCTACAACGCGCCCGATACCTTGAAGTGTCAGCACACATTCAAGCTCACTGCCGGGCATTGCCTCTACTCGGATATGGGCCGCGTGTTCTGTTCTATTGTTTCGGACAGTCTTGGGTGGCACGACACCGTTTGCGGCAACACGACGAAGGCGAGCGTCGCGGCGAAGTGGGGGACGACGAGCTACCAGACGCACCGCAACGACTGGCAGCAGAACGGGCACGATAGTTTCCTAATCGAAGCTGCGAAATACGGCCTGCAGCGGCGTGACCTTGCCGCCAACGTCAATTGGTTCAGTAAAATTGCGGTGGCCGATGGCGGCGGGCTGACGTTTGACGCGGCCGCTGCGGTTGCTGGTGCGTCAGTCAATTTGCACTTCGAGATGGATACGCTGGTTTTGATGCACACCTGCCCGCATCCGCTCAACCCGGCAGACGCTTATCCCCGAGAATCCGTGCGTTTTGAAATTTTCGAACGTAAGCCGACGCAAAACGATGCCCGCCGTGGATCGGCTCCCGAAACCGTCCGCGGATTTGAGAATAATCGCCTCTATCACGCTAGCTGCTGCTGAGGGCAAGACATGATCAAGGAAAGCACGCTGCGCCCCGAGACGGCCGGTTACCGCACAATCGTATCGGCCGGGGAGTATTGGATGCACGTCGTCAGACGCGGGGAGACACTGCGCATTGTCGACGTCGAAGGGAATCAGGCGGCCGATACGCTGTTTTACAACGCCGACGATCCGCACGAGCGCTATTCGGCGACCGATACCATCCGCGAACAGGGCAACGTCTTTATCGGCGCTGGCACGGTGATCCTCTCCGATCTTGGCCGCCCTATGCTTACCGTCAGCGCCGACACAGTTGGCCGGCACGATACGCTCGGCGGGGCGTGCGCAACCGAGAGCAACACGGTGCGCTACGCGCTTGAAAAGAAGTCGATGCACGCCTGCCGGGATAGCTTTCTGCTCGCCGTCTCCGAGAACGAGCACTATGGGCTGACCAAGCGCGATATCGCCCACAACGTCAATTTCTTCATGAACGTGCCGGTGACCGCAGACGGAGGGCTAACTTTTGCCGACGGCCTATCGGGACCTGGCAAATACGTGGAGCTGCGTGCGGAGATGAATGTGATCGTGCTCATCTCGAATTGCCCGCAGCTCAACAACCCCTGCAATGCCTACAACCCAACGCCCATAGAAGTTTTGATCTGGAAAGAAG
>JANOCZ010000221.1:0-3505 GCA_031412455.1 Hyphomicrobium sp.
CGGACGCGAACCAGTACTTCGCCGCGGAAGAGCCGTGGGCGAAAAAGAAGACCGATCCGGCGCGCATGGCGACAATCCTTTACGTCACGGCGGAGTGTGTGCGCCAGTTTGCCATCCTGGCTCAGCCGGCGATGCCTGAGAGCTGTAACAAGCTGCTCGATCTGCTGGCAATTCCGACGGGCCAACGCAGCTTTGCGTCGCTCGGCGCCAAAGGACGCCTCACCGCTGGCACGGCGATCCCCGAACCGCAGGGCGTTTTTCCACGTTACATAGATCCAAGCGAACCGCCAAAAGGTAAAGCCTGATCGCCGCGCCGCAACGGACCTTCAAATGATGCTCGTCGACCACCACTGCCATATCGACCGGCCTGAATTTGCCGACGACCTCGACGGCGTGGTCGCGCGGGCGCACGCGGCTGGCGTTGGGATCATGGTCAACATATCGACGCGCATCCGGCGGTTCGCTCAGGTGCAGGCGGTGGTTGAGCGCTATGACACCGTTTATGGCTCGGTTGGTACGCATCCCCATCAAGCCGACGAAGAGCGCGGTATCGCCGTTGCCGAAATCGTGCGCCTTTCGAAACACCCAAAAATCATTGCCATCGGCGAGGCGGGGCTCGATTATTTCTACAAGCACGCGTCGCCCGAGGGTCAGGCGGCCGGCTTCCGCAATCACATAGCGGCAGCGCGAGAGACCGGTTTGCCGCTCGAGATACACACGCGCGACGCTGATGCCGATACGCTGGCGATCCTCCAGGATGAATTTGCCAAAGGCGCGTTCCCGGCCGTGCTTCATTGCTACACCGGCGGCCGCGAACTCGCATTGCGCGCCGTCGAGATGGGATTGATGGTGTCCTTTTCGGGCGTCGTGACTTTCAAGAAGTCGGAAGCGTTGCGCGAGATTGCCCGCGAAGTGCCGCTCGATCATCTACTGATTGAAACCGACGCGCCGTTTCTGGCGCCTGATCCCTACCGCGGCAAAACCAACGAGCCGGCGTATGTCGTCCATACCGCCGCGGCGCTGGCCGACGTCAAAGGCATCTCAACTGACGCGCTGGCCGACGCAACGACGGAAAACTTTTTCCGCTATTACACCAAGGCCCGGCGACCGTTGCCGCAAGACAGCGCGGCGGCATGAGTTACCGCTTCACGATCCTCGGCTGCGGCTCATCGGGTGGCGTACCGCGCATTGGTATGAACTGGGGCGCGTGTGATCCGGCGAATGCGAGAAACCGGCGGCTGCGATGCTCGGGGCTGGTCGAGCGGATCGGTACCGGCGATCGGGCGGGTGGGCAGACGGCCGTTTTGATCGACACGTCGCCCGATTTACGCGCGCAAATCTTGGCGGCGCGTCTGACCGCGCTCGATGGCGTGCTTTACACGCACGATCACGCAGACCACACGCATGGCATCGACGATTTGCGCATGGTTACGTTCGCCATGAAGAAGCGCATCGACGTCTATTTCGATGCCGACACGGGAGCCAGTCTGCGCGCGCGTTTTGCCTATTGCTTCAATACGCCCGACGGCTCGAACTACAGACCGATCCTCAACGGTCACGATATCGACGGCGTATCGGCGATTGAAATCAAGGGGGCTGGCGGAGCGATCACCGCGCTGCCGATCCCGCAGGTCCACGGCGATATTACGTCGCTTGGCTACCGCGTTTCCGGCCTCGCTTATTCGCCCGACATCAGCGGCATTCCGGAGGCGTCAATTGAACGGCTCGAAAATTTGGACGTGTGGATCGTCGATGCGCTGCGATACACGCCGCATGAGAGCCATTTCAGTGTCAAACAAGCGTTGCAGTGGGTGGAGCGCTTGCAGCCCAAGCGGACGATCCTGACGCACATGACGAGCGAGCTCGACTACGAGACGCTGCGCCGCGATCTGCCCGCGAACGTCGAGCCCGCGTACGACGGCATGACGATCGACTTCAAGTGACGGTCTGTTTCAGTTGCTGAGTGCCGATCGCATCAACTCACCGACCGACGTGTCGCGCCGTGAGCGTCCGCCCCCCGTATTCACCGAGAACCACGACTTGGGCGGCGAACCGGCCCTCAGCAAACCCGACGGCGCATCGAAGCGCAATACCCGTCGCACGTTTGAGCGTCGAGGCGCTGGGCGCAACGCTTCAAAGCGCAGATTCTTCAGCGCGTCGGTATCAACGGCCGCTAGGTGATCGTCGCCACGATCGATATCTTTCCACATTTGCTGCAAAGCGAGCGTGATGCGTTCTTCGTGGCCGTAAGGGTCACCGAGAAACTTCGCTTTGCCGTCATCGTCGACCCATACCGTGAAGTAGGTAACATGGATCGGTAGGGGATTGGCGAGCGTGACGAGAGTATTGTCTTTGCCACGTTTGATTGTCTGCTTGACGTTGAACGTGGCGCTCCCCTTGTCGGCGTCGATCAATTTCTGGGCAAGCGTCAGAGGATTGCGAAGCCGGATGCAGCCGTGGCTGAACAGCCGCTCTGGGGAAGAGAACAATGACTTCACAGGCGTATCGTGCAGGTAAACCGAGTGCTTGTTGGGAAACAAAAATTTGACGTCGCCCAGCGCATTGCCGTCGCCGGAGGGCTGCGAAAAGACGTAGCTGCTCAAGTTCGCCTTGTTCCAGTTGACCTTCATACTATCGACGATTTTGCCAGCTTTGCGGATCTCATAGCCTTCGCTCTCGATCGATGTGCCGTTTCTTTGTGCCGCCAATAGTTTTTCGAGCTTGATCGAGTCTGGCAAGTTCCATGACGGATTCAAAACGATTGTCGCCACCGCCTTTGAGAAAATAGGCGTTTGGGTTTCGCTCTTGCCGACGATTACGCGCTCTTCCAGGACGGTGCGATTGTCACGCACGAGAGCGACGGTAAAGGCTGGAATATTGACGAAGAGATGCTGCTGACCCAGGTCGTCCGGCATCCATCGCCATTGTTCCATGTTGGCTTGAATGCTGGCCAGCTTGCGATTGCCGCTATCGCGCAGTGCCGCGCGGGTTTTTCCGCCCACGTTGCCGTCAGCCCGCAACGAGGCTTCGTCCTGGAATTTCTTCACCGCCGTCACGAGAGCAGCGTCGTACATCTCGCCGGTCACGCTGGCTGGAACGTCGAGCCGCCGCCTGAGGATCGCCACGTCGGGGTGGGTCACGCCGGGTAGAAGCACTGGACCTTTAGGCGGCAACATCGCGTTTGGGTCGATCCGCAATTCCTGGCGCAAATCCGCGTATAATGCACGCAAGCGGAGAAATTGCTCGTGTTTGGGGTGGAGTCCGTGGAGAGCCAGTGCGGGCTTTGCCGCGTCGCCGACGCTGCGCAAGACCTGAGCTGGGGCGATAGGACTTGGCCGCCGATCGAGGTACGTCGAGAGCAGGCGATCGGGCTCTGAGATACGTCCGCCGCGTGCCTGGCGAGCATAGGTCAAAATAGCGACGGTGATTTCGAACTCGGCATCTGCGACTTGCTCAGGACTCCACTCGCTTTGTGCAAAGCTAGAACTATCGAGCTCAAAGTCGG
>JANOCZ010000222.1:0-2659 GCA_031412455.1 Hyphomicrobium sp.
CTTGGATACGCAAACCCGCAAGCTGAAAAACGCCGATGGCGCGACGACCGCGCTCACGACGGCTGAGTGCCAATTGTTGGAAGTGCTCGTCGAAAAAGCCGGCCGGGTCTGTACGCGCGACGAGATCACCTCGCGCATGAAAGGCCGAACATGGTCGCCTCTCGATCGCTCATTGGATACGCTCGTTGCCCGTCTGCGAAAGAAAATTGAACCCGATCCGGACCAGCCGGCCGTTGTGATGAGCGTCCGCGGCATCGGTTATATGATGACGATCAAAGCCGGACGATCTTGAAGCTGCCGCGCCACTTAAAGCCGTCACGAGCGCGATTTTACGCAATTAAATTTCTAATCGCTGCAACCCTCCTTCGCTCCGCATATGACGCAATGTGACAAGCTCGGCAACAAAATGTCACGTAAATCCGGGCTATTCGGCAAGGCCTTGGTAGCCTTGTTCCCCGATCATCCAGCAAATCTTGCAACTGTGGCCGGCAGAGCGCGTACCGCTCATGCAAGCTGGAAGGGGACCATCTGTGGCCTTAGTGAAATCAAACTGGCAAGACGCCGGCGCCAATGGATGGTGGCCGCGCCCCCGTGCGCCCCAATCCATCCTCGACTCGAACTACCAGACAGCGTTCGAGACCATGGCGGTCGGCGTGGCGCTGTGCGAGCCCGACGGCCGCATCATTAATGTCAACCAGCGGCTATGCGACCTGATCGGCAAAACGCGCGAGCAGGTATCAGCCGAACTCTACGGCGGCCAGATCCACTCCGACGACGAACCGGCACGCTTAGCCGCGATCCACGATGTGCTGTCGGGGCGGACGTCTGAGTACATCGCCGAACGCCGGTACTTTCGCGCGGGCGACGGCGTGCTGTTGTGGTTGCGGCTGACGGTATCGGCCGCGTCTTCGAGCTTAGGTCAGCCAAAACTTCTCGTCGCGATCGTCGAGGATGTATCAGACCGCAAGGCGCAAGAGGTCGTGCTAACTGAAACCGCAGCGAAGCAGCAGAAACTTGCGGCCCTGTCGAGATCGCTGCCGGGCGCCTTGTGCATTTACCGCCAACTCTCAAACGGCGACACGCGAACGGAATTTATCACGCCGTCCTTTGAAGATGTGCTGGGTTATGTTCCAGCTGCTCAAGACAGCGGCGGTTCCGGAAACTTCACCGGCGTTCACCGCGATGACATTGCAGGCCTGATCACCAGCATCTCGGAATCGGCACATATCAAACAGCCGTGGCGCGCCGAATATCGCGTCAACCATCCCCGCAAAGGTTTGATCTATATCGTTGAAGCCAGCGCTCCCGAGCTAGACCCCGACGGCAGCACGGTCTGGTATTGCTTCATGCAGGATGTCACCGCGCAAAAGTTAGCCGAACAAAAACTCGACGAGCAGAATTTGTTGGCCGCCGCGGTCTTCGAAAACTCCCAAGAAGCGATCGTGATCACCGGCCTCGATGGCCGCGTGAAAGCGGTCAACCCGTCGTTCCGGATCATGTCGGGTTTGGGGACGGCTGCGTTGCCTAAAGGAAAGCCGCTCGTCCGGCTCCTACGCGCGAACTTGGACACGTATCGCCACATCGTGCGCTCCGTCTCAGACCTTGGCACTTGGCAAGGCGAGGCAACCGTCCGCAACATGCACGGCGTCTCGACTCCGCAATGGGTGGTCGTAAGCACGGTTCGCGATGCGACCGGCAATCCGGTCAACTACGTTGTCTCCTCAGTCGACATCTCGCGTATCAAAAAGACCGAGATGCAACTCAATCAGCTGGCGCTGCACGATACGCTGACGGGCCTGCCCAATCGTTTGCTGCTGCATCGCCGCTTGACGACGGCTATCGAGAAATCGCGTCAAGCAGACCGCATCGGCGCCGTCTTGTTCATCGACCTCGACCGCTTCAAAACCGTCAACGATAGTCTCGGCCATCAAGCCGGCGACGAATTACTGCGCAGCGTCGCGCGCCGCCTGACAGACCGGGTCCGCGGCGGCGACACCGTCTCCCGGCTCGGCGGTGACGAGTTCGTCGTTGTGCTCAACGGCATCGATGAACTGGCAGACGCCGCAAAGGTCGCCTCCGACATCATCACCCTGATCGAGGAGCCGGTAGCGATATCGGGTGGCCGCGAGGTTTATGTCTCAGCCAGTATCGGTGTCAGTTATTTTCCCCGCGACGGAAATCGCTCCGACGATCTTCTGCAGCGCGCCGATACGGCTTTATATCTGGCCAAGGAAAGCGGCCGCGGCACGCATCGCGTCTATGATGTCGCCTTCACCGTCGCCGCAAACGCCAAGCTCGAGACGGAATCGCGGATGCGCCGGGCCCTTCAGCGCGGCGAGTACACACTTCACTATCAGCCGATCATCGACGTTAAGCGCAACGCGATCATCGGCGTCGAGGCGCTGATCCGCTGGAATGATCCACTGCACGGTTTCGTCCAGCCAATGTCGTTTATCCCTCTAGCGGAGGAGACGGGCTTCATCGTGCCGCTCGGTGAATGGGTTATTCGCACGGCCTGCGCTCAATTCATGGAATGGAAGAGAATGGGCCTGAGCTTGGACATGCTGAGTATCAACCTGTCGGCACGGCAATTCCGGCTGTCGGACCTTCCGCAGCGCGTCGCAGCGTTGGTGGAGGAAGCCGGCATCGACCCATCGGT
>JANOCZ010000223.1:0-7465 GCA_031412455.1 Hyphomicrobium sp.
CCGGTAATCACGTCTTGCAAGCCTTCAGCCAAAGTTCCCCGCAGCTGCCGGCTTTTCTCTTTAATGATCTCGTTCTTGGCGCGCTTGTCGGTCATGGGGTCTCACATATTCCGTTGTCTAACCGCCACCCGGCGTCATAACGCGCCGATGGCGGCATAGGTTCTCAATATACGTCGCGCTGATAGCGGCCGGATTTGGAGAGTTCTTTGAGCTTCGCACGGCCCGCATCCTCATCGCCCTTCACACTCTCGGCGAGGATCTTGACGAGCGTCGCGTCGACGTCCTTCGCCATGCCCTTTTCATCGCCGCAAACATAGACGTGCGCGCCGTCGGCGATCCACGACTGCAGTTCGCTGCGCTTCTCCCAGAGCCGGTGCTGGACATAAATCTTTTCCCGCTGGTCGCGCGAGAATGCCAAGTCAATGTTGGTCAACGCGCCCGAGGCTTTGAAGTCCTGCCAATCGAGCTGATAGAGAAAGTCATTGGTGAAGTTGCGCTCGCCAAAAAACAGCCAGCTGCGGCCTGTGGCACCAAGCTCGACGCGCTCTTCCAGAAATGCGCGGTAGGGCGCGACGCCTGTGCCCGCACCGATCATGATGATCGGCGTTCGCCCATCGGTTGGCAGGCGAAAATGACGGTTGGGTTTGACGTAGATCCGCGACGACGCGCCGACCTTGCGCCGGTCGGCGAGAAAGGTTGACGCCACGCCTTTACGCTCTTTGCCGTGTGACGTCCAACGCACCGCGCCGACCAACAAATGCGCTTCACCCGGATGCGCCTTGAGGCTCGACGCTACCGAGTAGAGCCGCCCCGGCAACGGCCGAAGTAGGCCTGTCAACTGTTCGCCACTGAGCTTCTCTGGGAAGGCCTCGAACAAATCGACAAGCTGACGGTCGGCTGAGAATTTTACGTATGCGTCCCCCTCGAGCAGCGCTCGGACATCGGCGCGTCCTGTGAGCTTTGCGTAGTTCTCGACCGCCGCGCGCGACAGCGTCGTAACATCGAACCCCTGTTGGACCTTCAACAACAGCGCTGCGTCCGACTGCAAGCCCGCCGCGCGCAACACCTGATCAACGACCTCGGGATCGTTCTCCGGCAACACTCCGATTGCGTCCCCAGGCAGATACGTGAAGCGCGGCTCTTCGAACGCGAATTCGACGTGCCACGTCTCGCGTGATGATCCAGTCCCGTTCAACTGGATCAACGCCGAGATTTCAGCGTCGAGCGGCGCCTCCGCTGTGAAGGCTGGCTCATCGTCTTCGTCTTGATAGGTACTGCCGCTGAAATCGACGTGCACGACGGTGCCCGACGAGGCCGGCTCAGCTGGCGCGAGCTTGGCCAGCGCGCCGTCGGTCCACGCGGCGGCCTGCTTGGCAAAATCGAGATCGAGATCGACACGGTCGGCGACGCGTTTAGCGCCCAGCGCTTCGAGCCGCGCGTCAATCGCTTTGCCCACCGCACAGAATTGAACATACGCCGTATCGCCGAGGCCCAGAACCGCAAACCTTGCGTGGTCGAGCCGTGGCGCTGCATCACTCATCAGCGCGGCATAGAAATCCGCTATCCGTGCCGGGGGATCACCCTCGCCCCACGTCGCCGCATAAACCAAGATATTTTTAGCTTTAGCGAGGAGCGCCATGTCGGCGTCGGCCATGTCGTAGACTTTTGCGTCGAGGCCATTCTTTTGCGCGAGCTTCTTCGCTTTGTTAGCCAGGCTCTCGCAGTTGCCGCTCTCGCTCGCATAGAAGATTGATAACGGCTGCCTTGGTTTAGCCGCCGCGACCGGCGTCGCCGCGCCGCCTTGAGCCGCCTCGAACCCTGCAAAAAATCCAGCCAGCCACGAGCGTTGCTGCGGCGTTGTCCGCGCCACGACCTTATTGAGAAGGTCGATCTCCTCTGGAGAAAAAGGGGCATTCTTCGGCAGCATTGGCGTAACCGTCACGTCAGTCTCCTAAGGGCACTTAGATCGAGCAGCACGTCGATCGAACACGTATATCGAAGCATGAATCGAACGCGCGGTGTGCTGTGTTAGCCTGCCCGCGCGCGGGCCGGAAGCCGCAACCGCACGCGGCGAACATTCGGCAACGGAAGCAGTTGCGATAATAAAAGTAGTATAGGCTCATTAAGAAAAATATTCCAGTTTTAGATTTGAGATCGCCATCAAAAGAAAACAAAAACTCATAATGAATACATCTAAAGAATAATATTTCAGCATCGTTGGTTGGTCTGCAATCGGCGGCCGGCGTGAAACTGGGCCGGTTCGATCGACGCCGCTCTCGCTCTTGTCTCGATAGCAAACTCACACAGCATCGTGATGCCAGTTGATTTGAATTCCCACGCGCCGATGTCGTATTGCATCCAACGTGATCCGCACTTGACTTTACACGGTCTATCCGCAGATTGGTGCCGCACAAAAAGTGCCTGCGCTGATGGGTGGGTTCCTCGCGGGATTTGCGAAGTCGAAAGCAGCCAACAATATTGGGAGAAACATTATGAAGATTTGGTCCAAGCCAGCCGTGCGCGAACAGGAAGTCGGTCTTGAAGTGACGAGCTACCTGCCAGCAGAAATCGACGTCATCTAAAGACGTCGGACCTCACGGCGATCGTGAGATCCTTCGCGGCGGTCGATGGGTTCATCGGCCGCCGTTGCTGTTTTAAAGACTAAAATTTAGCGATCTGAATTTCAACATCGAGAATTTCAGAATCGAAACAGAGCGGCTGCGAACTCTTAAAGCCGCCAACAGAAATAGCATGATCATCAAAATTCTAGGTTCAGCGGCAGGCGGCGGTTTTCCGCAGTGGAACTGCAATGGCCAACATTCAGCGAACGTCCGCGCCGGGCGGGCCGGCTACCGCGCAAGATTACAGTCATCACTCGCTGTCTCGGCCGATGGACAAAACTGGGTGCTGCTCAACGCATCTCCCGATCTTCGCCAACAGATCAATGAGACGCCGGAGCTGCATCCCTCGGCGACCGGCGGCCTGCGCAATTCCCCAATCAAGGCCGTCGTCGTCACCAATGCCGACGTTGATCACATCACGGGCTTGATCAACCTGCGCGAAGGCCAACCCTTTACAATCTACGGATCCGACCGCGTGCTGGCGACGCTGAACGCCAATTCGATTTTTAACGTCTGCGCACCGGCTAACGTCCCGCGCGTGACCTTGCCGATGGACCGCGCAATAGCCCTGAATGGGGCCGGCATCGATCTCGGCCTCACGATCGAAGCCTTTGCCGTTCCGGGCAAAATCGCGCTGTTTCTAGAGAAGGGCGACGCGAGCGGAAACTTCGGCAGCCGTGACGGCGACACGATCGGCCTCGAAATCACTGCGACCGCAACCGGCAAATCCTTTTTCTACATTCCCGGCTGCGCTGAAATCGATCCCCCGCTCGCCAAAAAGATCATAGGCGCGGCACTGATTTTCCTCGACGGCACGCTGTTTACCGATGACGAGATGGTAGCCCAAGGCCTATCGCAGAAAACCGGCCAGCGCATGGGCCATATCTCGATTTCAGGCCCCCAGGGCTCGATAGAAGCGCTCAAACCGCTTGGCATCAAGCAGCGTATTTACGTGCACATCAACAATTCGAATCCAGTGCTGGACGAGAATTCTGAAGCTCGTAAGGTTGTGGAAAACGCCGGCTGGCAGGTTGGCTACGATGGCATGGAGGTACGGCTGTGAACCCGGTGAGCCTGGAAAAAAAAGCTTCTGAGCGGCGCGATAACGAGCCGCCGATGAACGTGACCGACTTCGAAACGGCGATCCGCGCCGTCGGCCCCGAGCGCTACCATGATCTGCATACGTTTCACCATCTCCTCCACGGCGGCAAACTCGACAAGGGTCAGGTGCAAGCTTGGGCCTTGAACCGCTATTGCTATCAGTCGGCGGTCCCCCGCAAAGATGCAGCCTTGATCAGCCGCGTGCACGATCGCGAGTTGCGCCGCGAGTGGACGCACCGCATTCTTGACCACGACGGCCTCCCACCCGATGAGCCCGGCGGGATCGAGCGCTGGCTACTGCTGACCGACGGCCTTGGCCTTGACCGCGAATATGTAATTTCGCGCAAAGGCGCGCTACCAGCGACCGTCTTCGCCGTCGAAGCCTACGTAACTTTCGTGCGCGAACAACCTCTGACGGTCGCCGTTGCATCGTCCCTGACTGAACTTTTCGCGCCCAAGATCCACAAGGAACGCATCTCCGGGATGCTCGAAGGCTATAAATTCATCGACGACGCCGTGCTGGCCTACTTCAAGCGCCGGCTCACACAAGCACCACGCGATGCCGACTTCGCGCTGCATTACGTTTTGAAGAACGCCAAGTCCCGCGATGAGCAGGAAGCCTGCATCGACGCCGTGCGCTTCAAATGCAACGTCCTTTGGGTCCAGCTCGACGCGCTCTATAATGCCTACGTCGCGGGCAACGTCCCCCCCGGCGCCTTCCGACCAGAGGCACACTCATGAACGCTAGCGACGTGACGAAGCCTGGCCCGCGCACCCGCACGCTCATAACAGCCCAATCGCGGCCCGGATTGCCACCGCACATCAAACTGCGCCACGATGCTGGCCGCGGCCGGTGGCACGTTCTAGCGCCCGAGCGCGTCTTCGAACCTGACCCGATCGCTGTCGAAATCTTGAAGCGATGTGATGGCGAGGCGACCGTTGCCGCTATCGCAGATGTGATGGCGAAGGAGTATAACGCTCCGGTGCAAGACATCACAGCCGACATTATATCAATGCTGCAGGAACTTGCGGACAAAGGCGTCGTCACCGCTTCACCGGCGGAACTATGACAACAGGCGGCTATACACAGACGCACGGCAAGCGACGAAACGGAGAGCGACGGCACAATGAACGAAATCGCCCCACTTGAGCAATTCAACGAAGCTGAAGCCGCCTCGTGCGCCCGCGCGCCGATCGGCCTTCTGGCCGAGCTGACCCATCGCTGCCCGCTACAGTGCCCTTATTGCTCCAACCCGCTCGAACTTGATCGCGTGAACCAGGAGTTGACGACCGCCGAATGGCAGGACGTCATGCGCCAAGCGGCCGATCTCGGTATTCTGCAAATACATCTCTCGGGCGGCGAGCCGACGCTGCGCAAGGATTTGGAAGAGATCGTCGAAGTCGCAGCCAAGGCGGGCCTCTACAGCAATCTGATCACCGCCGGCGTCACGCTGACCCGTGATCGGCTGAAGAAATTGAAGGACCTGGGCCTTGATCACGTCCAGCTGTCGATCCAGGACGTCGATGAAGCTAACGCTGAAAAAATTTCGGCGTACAAAAACGGTCTCGCCAAAAAGCGCGAATTGGGCGTGTGGGTGCGCGAACTCGAAATGCCGCTGACGATCAATGCGCCGATCCATCGCCACAACATCGAGAATTTGCCCAACATCATTCAGTTCGCAGTCGATATGGGCGCCGGCCGTATCGAAGTCGCCAACATTCAGTATTACGCCTGGGCGCTCAAAAACCGCGCCTCTTTGATGCCGACCCGCGCGCAGGTAATTCGCAGCGCTGAGATCGTCGAGGAAGCCAAGCAGCGCCTCAAAGGCATCCTGGTGTTCGATTTCGTGGTCCCCGACTACTACGCCAAGACGCCTAAACCGTGCATGGGCGGCTGGGGCAAAGGCATCATCAACATCACGCCTCAGGGCCGCGTTTTGCCCTGCCACGCGTCAGAACAAATTCCCGGACTCGAGTTCGACAACGTCAAGGACAAGCGCCTCGCCGACATTTGGTTAAAAGGTCAAGCCTTCGAGAAGTATCGCGGCACAAGCTGGATGAAGGAACCGTGCAAGAGCTGCCCGCGCGCCGAGATCGACTTCGGCGGCTGCCGCTGCCAAGCGATGGCCTTCACCGGCGATGCAACCAACACCGATCCCGCCTGCAAGTATTCGCCCCACCACGCGGCCTTCGTTGCAGCTGCAGAGCAGGAAAGCGCCAATGCGAACCCGCCAGCGTTCGTCTACCGCCGTCTTGGTGGCGCCAAGGCCGACGCGGCGGCCGACTGATCATCTGAATCAGAACTGCCCCAACCTCGCGCTAGGAAACGCCGGGGTGCGGCATTTCGTTCAGGGTTAGTTCACAAAATAAATGGCATTTCTTTGGAGCTGGGATATTGGTGGCCGCGTTATAAATTCGCCAAGAATACGAAACGGGAAGGAAACTCACGATGCGCAAAGTCGCCTTAGCGATCGCCATGATCGCGCTGACGCCGGTCGCGGCCCACGCGGCTGACGCCGAAGCTGGCAAGGCCGTTTTCGGGAAATGCAAAGCCTGTCACCAAGTCGGTGCGGCCGCCAAGAATGCCGTCGGCCCGACGCTGACTGGGATTATTGGCCGTAAAGCCGGCACCGTAGAAGGCTTCACTTACTCTGAAGCAATGAAGAACTCGGGCCTGACCTGGGACGAAGCCACGTTCAAGGAATATATGGCCGACCCCAAGAAAAAGGTCCCCGGCAACAAGATGGTGTTCATGGGTATCAAAGACGCCGCTGACCTCGACAACCTGACGGAATACCTGAAAACCGCCAAGTAAGTTTGCTCCATCGTCGAGTTTTGAATAAAGCGCCGCGGACGCATCCGCGGCGCTTTTTATTGGTTGGTACCCTCGTCGGGCAACAGCACTGTCCCGCTATCTCCCAAAGCGGCGATCAGTTGATCGAGCTCAGTCCCGCCGATGCAGAGTCGAGGCATGATCTCCCGCAGCGGCAGCATCACGAACGCCCGCTTGGCAATCATAGGATGCGGCACAGTGAGATCCGCTTCCCCAATAAGCTCATCGCGATACGTGAGAATATCGACGTCGATCAGGCGCGGCCCCCATTTTTGCCGCCGAACCCGCCCCATCTCGTTTTCAACGCGCTGACAGCGCTCAAGCAGCGCATGCGGTTCGAGCGCCGTCGCAACTGAGATCGCCGCGTTGACGAACCAGTCCTGATCGACAACGCCCCACGGCTCTGACCGATATTTGCGTGACGCTTGCACCAGCCGAATGTCGCCGCCCGAAACGAGCATCTCGATCGCGCGGTCGATATTTCCGGCCTTGTCACCGATATTCGAGCCAAGCCCGATCGTCGCGTCAGGCTTTAGATCTGGCGGCTGCGGCCCGGCTTTCGTGCTCATCGTGGCGCATCAATCATACTTGATGTAGGCGAAGCGCATATCGCCAGCCGGCGTGCCTTCGAGGCCCTTGCCTTCGGTGCCCGGTTGCCAATTCACGACCTGTTCGATTTTGCTGGCGAGTTCGATGTCTTTCGAGGTGATGCCTTTCGCCGAATGCGTCATCAGCCGAACTTCGACCCATGCATAAGATGCCGTGATGTCGGGATGATGCCAGGCCGCTTCCGCCAAATGCCCGATGGTATTGATGACCATCAGCGTACCCTTCCAGCTCGACGTTTTGTATGTCCGCCGAATCCAGCCATCCTCGAGCCTCCAATGCGGCAGGTTAGCTGCGAGCCACG
>JANOCZ010000224.1:0-14900 GCA_031412455.1 Hyphomicrobium sp.
GTACACGCACGCCGCCATCTGGAGCGCCATCGCATTGGTCGAGCTCGGCGATGGCAACGGCGCAATGGAACTCCTCTCAACAATAAACCCGATCAATATAGCGGCCTCGGCCGCATCGAGCCGTCGTTATCGGCTTGAGCCCTACGTCGTTGCAGCCGACGTCTACTCGGTTGGTGCAAACGTCGGCCGGGGTGGATGGTCTTGGTACACGGGCTCGGCCGGTTGGTACTACCGCGCCGTGATCGAATACGTCCTTGGCGTGCGCCAAGAGGGTAACGTCCTGCTGATTAAGCCCACGATCCCCAACGATTGGCCAGGGTTCGAGATCAGCTTCCGGCATCAAAACCGCAAAGTGTACGTGACCGTTGCAAATCCCAAAGGCGCGGCGACTGGCATCAGATCGGCGTTCAGCAATGAAACGCCGCTAACGATCCGCAGCGACGGGTCGGCCGTAGTGCCACTCGCTGTCAGTGGCGACGTGACAGTGTCAATCGAGATGGGGACCGCTCCAGCCGACGCGATGGCCAGCTAAGGGCAGGAACCGAAATCGCCGGGTCAACGTTCCTGTACAGACAGTCTGCAAGCAAGCGAAATGGAGTCCGAAATGTCGTTACTCATGAGCTTCTTTATTGTGCTGAGCGCTCTTGCGAGTTTGGGTCTGATCGCCACGTTCTATGTACTGGAGAGAAACTCGGCACGGCGCCCCGCAGCTGTCTCCAAGGAGCCGCGGCGCTGAACTCTATTCGCAGGCTTTAGGATACGAAAATAGGCTGGAGAAGACATGTCAAAGAAGTGGACGAATGAGCAGGTAGAAGACGTGATACCGCCCAGCACAGGCAGTTCGCCAGGCGAGCAAAAGAAGAAACTAAATCGCTCAGACGAGCCGGTGGCAGCAGAGGGTGCCGAGGACCGCGTCGATGCGCGTGACAAGATTTCCGACGCGACGAGAGCTCAATCAGAAAAGAACAGATAGCGGCAGAATCTGGAGCCCGTCCTGGATTGCAGGACGGATCCAGCCCATAAAAAAAGCGGCTTTTGCCGCTTTTTTTCGTTTTGCCTTGTGACCTTCCCGGCGACTAAGACTTCAAGGTCGATGAGATCTTTTCATTCGCTTTGCTGGCAACTGACATCGCTTGGTCAAGGAACGGCTGCAGATAAGGCTTCCAATCGAGGCTGGAAAGGGTGCGGCTCACGTCATCGAATTTGTCGCTAACGCCGCTGTCGCGGAGTTCCCGCTGCATGCTGTTGCGCAAGTCCCGGGTCTGCCTCGCGAAATCTCGCTGTAATTTACGCGCAGTCGATTGCGGCTCGCGGCGGCGCGGCAGCAGTACCATTGCAGCGATTGCTCCGACCGCCACAACGCCAGCCAGCACCAATGTCGGATTTTCACGAACCGTGCGATTGGCGTAGGCCAAACCGAGTTCAGCGAGCTCCTTTCCGTCAGCAGCCAGACTGGACATGTCGCCGTTGGAAATATCTCGCGCAATGTTGTCCGTAACGCTGGCCGCCGATCGTGCCTCGCCGGGAATGTCCTCAGCGGCGCTCTTCCATACTTCTTGACGGTTCATGACAGTCCCTTCTCCAGCTCGAGTTTTCGCGATGATCCTGGTGAAAAACGCCAGACGGTCTGACTAAGTTCCAACGATCCGTCATCGCCATGCGCGGCGGCGCGAGCGGGCTAAGTCTCCAAAAACTGACGATAATCTGGAACTAAGCCTTCAACATTCGGGTTTGGTCAGCAGCCGGGATTTAGAGGATGACCCAGAGGACCGCCGCATGAAAAACTTTACGAGATACTCGACCTGCACAGCAGTGGCGTTGGCCCTGACGTGTGCAACCCCAGCCTTAGCCGCGACCGAAGTGGATTGCGCCGCGTCTTGGAAGACAGCCGATGCCAATTCGGACGGCGTTATCAGTGGCCAGGAGGGAGAACGTTACGTCGCCGCGATGCGTGTCGCCAACAAAACGGTGCCTGAAAAGGGTTTAGATCAGGCGGGCTTTGACGCGGCCTGTAAGGAAGGCGTTTTCAACGCCGCTAAAACAGATGCCGGTGCGCCTTTGAAAGGTGCCAACAGTTTCACTGAAGCTCAGGCAAAGGATCGCGTGGTCGGTGCCGGCATGACTGGCGTTTCTGAACTCAAGAAAGATGCCGACGGAATTTGGCGTGGCACTGCATCCGACGGCAAGGCGACCAAGAATGTCGCCGTGGATTTTAAAGGCAACGTCGTCGCTAACTAATTCGATTTTACGAAAGGAATTTCTTATGACTACGTTTAGCAGAGTTTATGACAGCTACGCCCAGGCGCAGAAAGCCGTGGGTGACCTCGAAAAGCTTGGTATCCCTTCAAGCGACATCAGTGTCGTCGCCAACCGTGGCGTTTCGGGTGACGATGCCGCCGATGACGATTCCGCCACAAGCTCGGGCGCTGGTATTGGTGCTGCACTCGGTGGTGGCGCAGGCTTGTTGGCAGGCCTCGGTGTGATGGCCATACCGGGCCTTGGCCCGGTCGTCGCCGTAGGCTGGCTCGCATCCACGGCACTCGGCCTAGCCGCCGGCGCCGTATCCGGCGGCATCATCGGCGCCCTCGTCGATGCTGGCACGACCGAAGAAGACGCTCATGTATATTCTGAAGCCGTGCGTCGGGGTGGCACGCTCGTGACGGTCAGAACCGACATGCCGTCGTCGCAGGTCGAGTCGGTCCTCGACGGCTACGAGCCAATTGATCCAGCCACTCGGCGAGCGCACTATCAAAGCGAAGGCTGGGAACGGTTTGACCCGGACGCTCAAGACTACAGCGAGGCCGATCGTCTTGAAGAGGCTCGTCGCCGCAAATACGGCTAGAACTTAGCAACTTGAGCAAATAAGAGGCTCGCCCAACGGCGGGCCTCTTTGCATTGCACAAGTGTAATTAACCACCTCGCTTCGGCGGCAACGGAATTGCAAGCTCACGGCGTTACTATTGACTAGGATTGACCGGCTAGTTTTACGTGGGGCAACATGCTGAAAAGAGTGAGGATATGAGCGGAGACAGGCCCCGCTGGGCCAAAGCCCTCGCGCCTTTGGCACTGCTTGCTGCGCTGATGGGTGCTCTCTGGTGGCAGTCGATTCGCCCTAGCGTCCAATTTGAGGTTCAGTCGGCCGCGCAATCAAACGAGGTGAAGCCGGACCAGCGATCGAGCGCCGGTGCGGCCGACAAGCCACGCGGCGGCAACGCTTCGGCCGGTAAGACGGCGTCTGACAAAGCCGCCGGGTCGTCTGGGCGCTCTGGCGGGGGACGCGGAAACGCAAGCGGTCCAATCTTTGTTGAAGTCGCCCAAACGCGCGCCGCAAAAACGACCAACGACATCCGCGCGATCGGCTCGCTCCAGTCCGACGAGTCTGTCAAAATCGCTCCCGAAATCAACGGCCGCATCTCTGAGATCATTTTTAACGAAGGACAGCCTGTCCAAAAGGGTGCTGTTCTGCTGAAGCTAGACGACGCCCTCGCCGCGGCCGAGCTTGCCGATACGACGGCGCGGCTGAAGCTGGCGTCGGCGAATAATGATCGCGCCCGCGCGTTGTCGAAAACAGGCAACGTTACCGGGCGAGGCCGCGATGAGGCGACCGCCAATTTTGAAACGGCGCAGGCCGCCGTCGAGTTGGCGAAGACGCGGCTATCAAAGCATATCCTCAATGCGCCGTTCGACGGCATCGCCGGCATTCGGACGGCGTCCGTGGGTGCTTTTATTAATGCCGGCACGGCGGTGACCAATCTGGAAAAGATCGACGTGTTGAAAGTCGACTTCAAAGTTCCAGAAGCCAATCTTCAAGCAATCAAAGTAGGCCAGACGATAGAAGTCACTGTCGACGCGATCGCCGACTCGGTCTTCGATGCCGCAATTTACGCAATCAATCCGTTGCTGGACGTCAACGGACGTGCGCTCGAAGTTCGCGCCAAGCTTGACAACAAGGATGCGCGTCTGCGGCCCGGTTTATTTGCTCGGATCAACATCAAGGGCTTGCAGACCCGTGATGTGGTGATGATCCCCGAAGCGGCCGTCGTCCCCCGCGGCGGTGACACGTTCGCGTTCCTGGTCGAAGACGGCAAGGCCGTCGAGAAAAAGGTGCAGCTGGGACAGCGCGCCGGCGCCGAAGTTGAAATCGTCGAAGGCGTCGCGGCCAACGCCACGATAGTGACCGCAGGACAGCAGAAGCTTCGCGACGGCGTGGCCGTGCAAGTTGTTCCAACCACCGCCCAAGTACCCGACCCCAGTCTGTCTGACCCCAGTCAGTCCAACCCGCGCGGACTGAAGGCAAGTCCGGTGACGACCGGCAGCACAGCCGGGAGCCGCTGATGGGCGTTTTTGACTTTTGCATTCGCCGGCCGATTTTCGCAACCGTCCTGAGCTTGATGCTCACCTTGATCGGACTGGTTTCGTTTCAGCGCTTGACCGTCCGCGAATTCCCTAACGTCGATGAGCCCATAATTTCGGTTTCGACGAGCTATCCGGGTGCGTCGGCGGCAATTATTGAAACCCAAGTCACGCAGATTTTGGAAGGCTCGATTGCCGGCATCGAAGGCATTGATGTGCTCGATTCTTCCAGCCGGTCTGAAAACAGCCGCATCTCGGTTCGCTTTCGCCCCGAGATTAATCCCGACGTTGCTGCCAGTGACGTCCGCGATCGTGTCAGCCGCGTGCGCGGCCGCTTGCCCGATGAGATCACCGAGCCGGTTATCGCCAAGGTCGAAGCCGATGCTCAAGCCATCATGTTTCTAGTGTTCACGAGTGCTAACCTGACGGCGTTGCAGATCAGCGATTATGTCGATCGCACAATTGTCGACCGGCTGAAAAATTTGACGGGGGTCGCCGACGTCCAGATTTACGGCGAGCGGCGCTATGCGATGCGCATCTGGATCGATCGGCAACGCCTAGCCGCCTACAACCTGACTGTTCAAGATATAGAAGCATCCCTACAGGCGCAAAATGCTGAAATACCCTCGGGCCGGATCGAAAGTACCGACCGCGAATTTTCCGTGCTATCACGAACGGGGCTGACAACACCCGAACAGTTTCGCAACATCGTGGTGAAAGTCGCCAACGGCCATCAGGTGAAATTGGGTGATCTGGCGCGCGTCGAACTCGGCGCCGCCGATGAGCGCCGCTCGAGCACGTATAATGGCGTGCCAGCCATCGCCGTCGGCCTGATCAAGCAATCGACCGCCAACCCGCTCGACGTGTCCAAAGCCGTAAATGCCGAGTTGCCTGAAATAAACGCGTCGCTGCCCAAGGGCCTCAACGCTGCAATAGGCAACGACGACTCGGTCTTTATTCGACGCTCGATCAGTGCAGTTTACCGCACCATTGGCGAAGCAATTTTGCTGGTCGTGCTCGTGATCTTGTTTTTCCTGCGCTCTTTCCGGGCGGCCATCATCCCGATTGTGACGATCCCAGTTTCGCTGATCACGACGTTTGCGCTGATGTTCGCTATGGGCTTCACGGTGAATACCCTGACGCTGCTGGCGATGGTCCTGGCTATCGGTCTTGTCGTCGATGACGCGATCGTCGTTCTGGAGAACATATACCGCCACATCGAAGAAGGTATGAAGCCCGTACCGGCGGCCATGCGTGGCGTGCGCGAAATCGGCTTCGCGGTCATTGCTATGACACTGACACTGGCCGCCGTGTATGCACCCATAGCATTTGCGCCCGGCAAAACGGGACGGCTGTTCCTGGAGTTTGCGCTGACCCTCGCTGGCGCCGTGATCGTCTCAGGCTTTGTCGCGCTGACCCTGACGCCGATGATGTGCACGAAACTGCTGCGCCATGAGGAAAACCCATCACGCATTTTCCTCTTTCTAGAGCGCGGCTTCGTCGCGTTCGAGAACGGCTACCGGCGCCTTCTAAGCGCATCGCTGCGTATGCGCCCTATAATACTGTTGATCGCGGCGGGCGTGGCCGGATTGAGCGCTGTCATCTACGTATCGTTGAAGTCGGAATTGGCGCCGCTGGAAGACCGCGGCATCATTCGCGTGCGCGGCACCGGGCCGGAAGGCGCGACCGTTAGCTACACGTCGCGCTACGCCAATTCAGTCGACAAAATATTGTCTGGCGTGCCGGAAGTTCGCGGCCGGCTGACGATTTCTGGCACGCCGGAGGTCTCGCAATCGCTCGTCATCGCGCCCTTGAACGATTGGGCCGAGCGCACGCGCTCGCAGCAGCAAATAACCGCGGAAGTGGCGCCGGCTTTACAGAAAGTTGCGGGCATCCAAGCGTTCGCGCAATCGCCAGGGGCTTTCGGCCAGCGCGGTTCGGGCCGTCCGATCGAATTCGTGATTCAATCGTCGGGGACATACGAGGAGTTGGAAGGCTACGCGGATAAAATCATCGCAAAGGCTAGAACCAATCCGGGGCTCACGAACCTGGACACGGATCTCAAACTCAACACGCCGGAATTCCGTATCGCCATAGATCGCGCAAAGGTCGCCGACCTCGGGTTGGACGTGACGGTGGTTGGCCGCACGCTCGAAACGTTACTCGGCGGGCGCCAAGTGACGCGCTTTGAACAGAACGGCGAGCAGTACGACGTTTATGTGCAGCTCGCTGCTGCCGACCGCGCCAGCCCGCAAGTTCTCTCGACGATCTTCTTGCGCAACCCCGAAGGAGAAATGGTCCAGCTTTCAAACATTGCGAAAGTGACCGAGTCGGTTGCGCCGAAGGAATTGAAGCGCTTCAATCAACTGCGCTCGGTGACCGTGCAGGCAAGTCTTGCTCCAGGCTACACAGTTGGCGATGGCGTCGCGTTCCTCGAGCAAGCAGCACGCGAGGTTCTACCGGGCACCGCCCGAACCGACCTTAACGGCCTCGCCCGCGACTACCGCTCCTCAGCCAATAGCCTTGCCGTGGTCTTCGTTCTCGCTCTTGCTTTTATTTATTTGGTCCTGTCGGCACAGTTTGAGAGTTTCCGCGACCCGTTGATTATTATGCTGACCGTGCCGCTGTCTTTAACGGGTGCGCTAGGCGCGCTATGGCTGACCGGCGGCACGTTGAATGTATACTCGCAAATTGGCCTCGTGACGCTCGTGGGATTGATCACCAAACACGGTATTCTGATTGTCGAATTTGCCAATCAGAAGCAGGATGCTGGAGAGGACCGTCTGGCGGCAGTGATCGATGCCGCGACGCTCCGGCTACGGCCGATTTTGATGACAACGGGCGCCATGGTTCTGGGCGCTGTACCTCTCGCGCTCGCCGACGGTGCCGGTGCCGAGAATCGCCAACAGATCGGTTGGGTAATCGTCGGCGGAATGTCGGTCGGAACGCTGCTGACGCTCTTCGTCATTCCAGCGGTTTATAGCTACATCGCAAAACGCTCGATCCCCGTCGAAGCAGAAACCGAAGTTGCAACACCGGCGTTGTCCACTGAGGCAAAAACAATCTAGCCGACCGAATCTGCACCTTCAAAATCAGGCGCGGTCTCGAGCGCCCTCTGCGGCGCAACGAGGGTCCATATTAAACCCTCCGGCCGGAAGTCAATTGTGACGTTCGCTTCGAGTGATTGCCGTGCCATCCGATCGATCACGAAATGACCGAAGCCTTTGCGGGTCGGAGGTGACACGGGCGGCCCGTCGTGCTCCTCCCATTTGAGTTGGAATTGCTGTTCTCCGTCCGCTCCAGGCAAGAATTCCCATTCGACTGAAACTTTGCCCTTGGACAGAGATAATGACCCGTACTTAATCGAATTCGTGGCCAGTTCGTGAATGGCGAGCCCGATTGACTGAGCTGCCCGGGCGCTGACCAGGACGTGGGGTCCAGAAACCGCAAGATTGGCGTGGTTGACGGAAACGAATGGGTCGACTTGACGGCGCACGAGTTCTTCGAGGGGCGCGCCGCTCCAATTTTGGTTGACGAGCAGATCATGCGACGCTGCCAAGCCTTGCAGACGCTGCATGTAGTTTTTCTCGAAATCCTCCAGCGAACTAGACGTCCGCGCCGTTTGTCGCGCCATCGACTGCACGATAGCCAGAAGATTTTTTGAGCGATGCGTCAGCTCGCGCATCAAAAATCTCTGATGCTTGTCGGTCCGTTTGCGGTTGGTGATGTCGTGCATGATTGCCGAGACGGCAACGATCCGGCCGTCCGCGTTGCGGATTGGCGCCATGTCGAGCGAGACATCGATCAATGACCCATCGCTCTTTTGGCGAACGGATTCGGAGCGAACGCTATCTCCCGAGCTGATGGCCAAGCGATGCCGCACGGCCTCATCGACAAAGGAGTCAGGAATGATCTGTTGCTTGGACCGACCGATCATCTCTTGCGCGCTATAACCGAAAAGCATTTCCGCGCCCTGATTCCAAGATTGAACCCGGCCATCAAGATCGACACTGACGATCGCATCGCCGGACGAGGCGACGATGGCCGCCAGATGGGAGCTTTTCGCAACCGCATGCTCGAACGCCGCGCGAACTTCATTGAGTTCGGCGATTCTGTGCGGCGTTTGCGGAAGCGGCTGTCCTCGCACGACGGCGGTCGCCGCGTCCTTTAGCCGCCGGATCGGCTCGGATATCGTCGCCGCCATGAGATAGGCCGCAGTCAAGCTCAGCGTGGAAATCAGGACCCCACCGAGCAGCACGTAAAACATCGTTTCTCGGAACGGAGCCGTCAGCTCGGCCTTCGGCACCGCGACGACGGATGTCCAGTCGCTGAGCCTGGACCGGCGGAACGAATTTCCCATAAGTACACCTTCGAAGGTGATGTTCTCGAACTCACCGACGTCGGCGTCGCCCTGCGCCGCGGCCACAAGCTCTGGGCGCGCAAACGCTCCAACATACTTTGCAGCGTGCAGGCTTCGGGCAGTAAATTTTCCGGTTCGATCGACAATAGCTGCAACCCATCGAGGCTTCAGCCCCGCCTCCACGAACAGCCGGCCAAGTCTTTCGGCCGATATCCGCGCCGACAGCGCGTGGACGACAACGCTATCCTTCGACACCGGAACGATCACTGAAAAATACCCCGGCATCGAAGCCCGGAGCGGCTCGAGATCGGTCACGTGAGAGCTGCCGTTAAAAACCTTTGCAATTCCTGAGCCTTGCAAATCGGCGGCTTGCAACGCGAGCGCGTTTGCCCGTGTCGAGAACTCAGCCATCCCGGCCTTATTGTAGACCGTGATGGCCTCGAATCCGAACTGCTTCTCGACCGCTTCAGCGTGCGGTCGGAAAACTGCAAAATCAGCGGTCTTCAGTTCGTCGGCGCTGGCAAGCCCCGTCAAGGCACCTTTGATGCTCGCAATTTCGCTGTCGAGCAAATGTGTCAGATTGCTCGTGACGTCGGCCCTCTGCACCTCGATGATGCGTCGGCGCAGGCTCGCGTAATCGGCCGCGAGCCAGGTCAAGAGGCCGAGCATCGGCACCAGCACGATAGCAATGAGCGCGATGACGCGCGACCGGATCGTCGGATCTCGCGCGGCATCGGCTCGGGCGCTTGCAACGGACGGAAGATCGCTGCTCATTCTGGAACCCCGACGGCGCGCTGGTGGTGGCGGCCACAAATGGCTAGGCCCTGAGCGACTTGCAAAGATGAGACACGAACATATTTTCCTCCCTTGCGCAATGCGAGCGGCCCCGCACCACGCAGCACGATTTCATGACGTTCCGAGGCCGCGCTCAAGTCTCCGATCGGCCAACCCATTTTCGCCGGAACTTTCGCAGTGGATAGGCTTTATACGCAATCAGCACTGCAACAGATTTAGAAACCTCCGCCCGAAGGTAAATTCGGTACAGTGAATTTCAGGACAAGCTCATGCCATTTAAAATTTTTGTGAATCTTCCCGTGGCCGACCTCGAAAAGTCGAAGACGTTTTTCAAGTCATTGGGCTTCAATTTCAATGCTCAATTCACGGACGAGACAGCTGCATCTATGGTGATCTCTGATGACATTTACGCGATGCTGTTGACCCACGAAAAATACAAAATGTTTACCGACAAGACCATCGTCGATGCGCGGCAGTCGTCGGAGGTTTTGACGGCGCTGTCGGTCGATAGCAAGGAAAAGGTCGACGAGATCCTTAATAAGGCACTAGCAGCCGGCGGCACGCAGACCCGCCCCGCGCAAGATCACGGCTTCATGTACGGCCGCAGTTTTGACGATCCAGACGGTCACACTTGGGAAATTTTCTGGATGGACCCGAGCTCTGTAAAGCCGGCATAACAATTTTATTCGAGTTTTCAGTTCGCGAATCGGAAATGCATGACGTCGCCATCGGCGACCACGTATTCTTTTCCTTCTAAGCGAAATTTGCCCGCTTCCTTGGCACCAGCTTCGCCGTTTAACGTCGCGTAATCGTTGTACGCGATCGTTTCGGCGCGAATGAATCCTTTTTCGAAATCGGTGTGAATGACGCCGGCAGCCGCTGGAGCCTTCGTGCCGCGCGTAATGGTCCAGGCGCGCGCTTCTTTCGGGCCGACAGTGAAGTACGTCACGAGATCCAGCAGCTGGTAGCCGGCGTGAATGAGCTTGTTCAGTCCTGGCTCTTTAAGCCCCATCTCTTCCAGAAACGCATCTCGGTCTTCTGCGGCAAGTCCCGCAAACTCGCTTTCGATCTTGGCCGAGATCACGACCGACACGGCGCCCTCAGCCTTTGCGGCCTCTTCGACTTTTCTGGAAAATGCGTTGCCGGTCGCAGCTGACGCTTCATCGACGTTACATACGTAGACCACCGGCTTCGATGTCAGCAGCTGCAAACCGTGAAAGGCCACCATCTCGTCGGTCGCAATGCTTGCCATTCGCGCGGGCTTTCCCGCACGCAGCATTGCGAGTGCCTTCTCCATGATGCCGAGCAGCATCTTGGCCTCTTTGTCGCCCGTCGTTTTGACTTTCTTCTCGGCGAGCGAGACGCGTTTTTCGAGACTCTCGAGATCCGATAACATCAATTCCGTCTCGACCGTCTCGGCATCGGCCATCGGATCGATGCGGTTCTCGACGTGCGTGATGTCGCCATCTTCGAAACAGCGCAGCACGTAGGCGACAGCATCGACTTCGCGAATGTGCGACAGGAATTTATTGCCTAAGCCTTCGCCTTTGGATGCACCGCGAACCAAGCCGGCGATATCGACGAACGTCAATCGCGTCGGAATGATTTCCTTGCTGCCGGCGATCGATGCAAGCTTATCGAGGCGCGGATCGGGCACGCCGACTTCGCCGACATTGGGCTCGATCGTGCAGAACGGATAATTCGCGGCTTCGGCGGCAGCCGTCTGCGTGAGCGCGTTGAAGAGGGTCGACTTGCCGACATTGGGCAAGCCGACGATGCCGCATTTGAAGCCCATTGTGTTCCCTTGAATGATGAGTGCTGGGGCTACACCGTCTCTGCCCAATGATCAACGGACAGCGCGACGCGGCCGCCGGGTGCAAGCCCCATCTTTGCTGCGTCCGACGCCAGCGGCGCGACGTTCACAATCGTTGCCGTATGTTTTGTTATCGCAGCCGCAAACCGGCTTATAAATCTGCGCGCAGAACCTCGGTCGGCGGGCGCATACCCCGCTTTGGTCGCCCGCGCCACACCGCGCCGATGGGGAATAGTCGCAGAACAATCGCGCCTTGCATTGAAAGCCCGCAAACCCGCCGCAGATGCCGCCTTGACCTGAGCGCTTCGGTGCTCCTGTAGCATCCGTTGCCCCTGAGACGAGCGCGCCGATCAAACCACAAAGGCCGCTAGCAAGTATTACTGAATACCGTGAACTAACCATTCGAGACTCGTCTCCGCTTATGCGGCTTTACTTCCCAAACTTCGCCAGCGCGAACGTCGAATACCGCGATGGGCTCGGCAGATTTTCCTTGTCCGACATCGCCGTTTGCAGCGCTTCGCCGATATTCGTCCCAGCGTCGGCCTGGCGCACGGCAATGACAATGAACGGCCGCTGCCAGCTCGTGTCATCGGTTTCGCAATCGGTGCATGGCTCGAGATAGCGACCAAGATTCAAAGTCGACATCGGGATTGATGGATCAACCGCGCCGCGAACCCATTCGGCGATGCGGTTGGCGCGCAAGCCGCCGCGTTGCACTTCGCTTTCGATCTGCCCCTCGACGCTCGCTAAGCCAACTGCGATGAGTTCCTTAGCGGACCCCAACCCCTCGCGAAGCGCGGGAGCCAATACCTCGTTCTCGATGTCTTCGGCCGTGAGCTTGCTTTCGCCACGCTCGAGCTCCGTCGTCGAGCCTTTGATCCATCCGTAGTCCTTGGTCAGAACGACGACGTCGAACAATGCTGAGCGGCCCGCGCTATCGGTGCCCTCGATCGGAAATACCAGCGTCCGCTCATTCCATTTCTTCGCCACGACGCGCTTGAGGCCGCTTTTGTCTTTCGCGGAAGAGAGGATGGCATCGTTAATGACGAGGCCCATCACACCGAGCGAGAATGCCAACGCCAGTGCACCGATGAGCGGCTCGGAGCGTGCCCCAAACAACCGGGAGATTCCATCGAACCATCCGGCTCGGTCACGCGCGCGCTCAGCTTTGCCGGCGATCCCGTCGCGCCCCGTAAACCTGTCCCGCCGATCGTCCTCGAACTGAACCATGACTCAACCCCGTTCTACTAAGCGGCCGTTAGAGGCCCACCCTGGCTCTGTATACAACCTACTCGTCGGATTTTCGCCCGCTCAACCATTTTTTCAAATTTTCAGCCAGCGCTGACTGCCGTTTGTTGGCCCGCTCACCGGCCGGATGCGCAATTTTGGTGGATTTCGCCGTTGCTTCTAGAGGCTTTTCGCGGGCCGGCAGCTTCGCATCGGCCTCATCAAGCATCCCCGCCTGCGTTTTCATCGCCACGTCGTTCAGAAATCGCGCGCTGTCGGCCTTTGCCAAATGCGGCGCCGCCTCCGCCACCGCGTCGAGGAGCTCCTTGAGCCACGCCCGTTCGGATTTAGCGAAATCGTTGAGCACATAATAGACGACGGCGTCTTTCGATCCGGGGTGGCCGATGCCGAGCCGCACCCGCAGATATTCGTTGCCGATGTGGGCCGAAATCGAGCGCAGCCCGTTATGGCCCGCATTGCCGCCGCCGGTTTTTACTTTGAGTTTGCCCGGCAGCAGATCGAGTTCGTCATGAAAAACAGCAATCGAGTCCGCTTCGATCTTCAAGAACCGCATAGCCTCGCCGACGGCCCGGCCACTATCGTTCATGAACGTCTGCGGCATCATCAGTGTGACGCGCGACGACCCAAGCGTGCCTTCGCTGATCAGCGAGTTGAATTTTTTCTTCCACGGACCGAATCCATGGGCATGCGCGATGCGCTCGACGGCCATAAAGCCAATATTGTGCCGGTTGCCGGCGTGTTTTTCACCGGGATTGCCGAGGCCGACGAACAACTTCATCGATCATCCGCTGCACTGTCATCAAAGACGGAAAACATCCGGCGCGAAAACGACGCGCCGGATGTGAGAGCTTACTTCTTCGCGGCAGGCTTCGCAGCGGGTGCCGCTTTGCCGGCGGCCGCTGGAGCAGCCTTGCCACCAGCGGCAGGAGCCGCCGCCTTGCCACCCGCAGCTGCGGCAGCCGGTGCCTTCCCGCCCGCAGCTGGTGCTGCAGCAGCGGCTGGATCGGCTGCAGCCGTCGTCGCTGCTTCTTCCGTATCGCCCTTGAGCGCGCCAGCAATCGTCGCAATCGTGAAATCGCGCTTCTTGATAACCGGCGTGATGTAGTCGGGCTTCTTGACAAAGGACATGTGGATCGACTTGCCGATCTCCAGTCCCGTCAAATCGATTTCGAAGAATTCCGGAATCTTGTCGTACGGCGAATAGACCTCGATTTCGTGACGCACGATGTTGAGAACACCGCCGCGCTTGAGACCGGGCGACAACGTTTCGTTGACGAACTTGACCGGCACCGCGACGCGGATCACACCGTCTTTCCCGACCCGTTGAAAATCGACGTGCAACGGCGTGTCGCGAACCGGGCAAACCTGCACGTCGCGCGCGAGCACAATGTGCTTTTTGCCTTCGACATCGAGTTCGAACGCGGTCGCCGTGAAGTGGCCTTTAATGACCTGCTTCCACAGCGCGTTGTATTCGAGATTGATAGTTTCAGGTGTCTTGTTGTCACCGTAGATTACGGCTGGAACATTTCCGTCTCGGCGTGCTTGGCGTGCGGCCCCCTTGCCTGCACGCGGGCGCGCCGTAGCCTTGAGCGGGATAAGCTCAGACATGGCATCGTCTCCGTGTGTTGAGACGCATCCGACAATTCAAATGCGTCATAGCCGCATTCCGGCCTCCAAGGGTGCCGGGCGGCGTCTCAAGACGTGATCGTGAGATGCGGCTGTATATCCGCTGCGCCCCGCGAGCGCAACCCGCTCACAGGGCGAGACGGATTGGCCCAGCCGAACCGGCGTGGAACATTTGCCACTTTTATACGTTGGCGAGGTGCACACTCGTCAGGACTGAAGTATGGTCAAGAAACAATGTTCTTTCAATAGCTTATATGAATTAGTTATGCTCGCAATTTCGCAAAGCTCACCGGCTTACGAATGGCGAACGCTGGAGGCGGGGTCATGAGCTTATCGCCGCCGAAGGCGCTTGTTCGCAAATTCCTGCGGGCTCCCGCTCGTTTTGTCCGACGCGAGGTGTTGCCCACTCTGCTGAGGCCGGCCGCGGCACCGCTCAACATCCCAATTAAACGAGTTCGCGTTGTCGGCCTGCTCTCCTCGGCCTCAGGCATCGGCCAGTCGGCGCGGTTATGCATCGACACTTTGAGGCGCGCCGGGCTGCATGTCTCAACTGACGACGTCAGTGATCTGTTCGGTACCAATGACGGGGTAAGCTATGCGGCTGACAGCCCCCAGGCGACGCCTGACATATCGATCTTTCACTTAAATCCGCCGATGTTGCTGCCAGCCGTCATCCGGTCGCGCCTGAGCAGCTACTACAAGAGC
>JANOCZ010000225.1:0-2834 GCA_031412455.1 Hyphomicrobium sp.
CGCCGCCCTTGGATCAGCAGCAACGTCTGAAACAACAGTTTCGGTGTCTATGGCGGCAACCATCTGCGCGAGATCCAGCAATTTCGATGAGCGACCCTTTTACCGGTCTTCGCTGCCCGTGGATAGCGGCTTAGACGCCACCTCCCCTCCGGACCTCCTTGGCCAACTACAGAATGAACCGCGACAAATCGGTGTTGCGCGCAAGCTCGCTGACCCGTGCCTTGACGTAGTCGCCGTTAATCACCGCCTCCTTGTCACCGCGGTCCGAGGCCTCAAACGAGATGTCGTCCAGCACGCGCTCGAGCACGGTCTGCAAGCGCCGCGCGCCGATATTCTCGATCGAATCGTTGACCTGCACCGCTGTGTCGGCGATCGCATCGACGGCATCCGCCGTGAACGTGAGCGCCAAGCCCTCAGTCTGCATCAGCGCAATGTACTGCTTAATGAGGCTCGCCTGTGGCTCCGTCAAAATGCGCCGCATGTCGTCGCGTGTCAGCGCCTTGAGCTCGACCCGGATCGGCAGCCGTCCCTGCAGCTCCGGCAGCAGGTCCGACGGCTTAGCTACGTGAAACGCGCCCGACGCGATGAATAGAACGTGGTCGGTTTTCACCGGCCCGTATTTCGTTGTCACCGTCGTGCCCTCGATCAGCGGCAGCAGATCGCGCTGCACACCCTCGCGTGAAACATCGACGCCACCACGCGCGCCCTCGCTGCGTGAACAGATCTTGTCGATCTCATCGAGAAACACGATGCCGTTATTCTCGACGGCTGCGATCGCCTCGCTGGCAATCTGCTCATCCTCGATCAGCTTGTCGCTCTCTTCCGCGATCAAAATATCAAAACTGTCCTTGACCGTGACGCGCCGCGATTTGGTCCGCTGCCCAAGCGCCTTGCCCAGCATCTCACCCAGGTTGATCGTCGTCATGGACGCGCCGCCGGGCATATCGAACGCCGGCATCGACGGCCCGGCATCCGTCACTTGAATATCGATTTCTTTGTCATTGAGCTCGTTGCCACGCAACTTCCGGCGAAAACTTTCCCGCGTTGCGGGCGATGATGCCGACCCGACCAAAGCATCGAGCACGCGCTCCTCGGCGGCCTTCTCAGCCTTCGCGCGCACGTCGCGTCGCTTGACGTCCTTGACGAGCGCAATGCCGACCTGCACGAGATCGCGGATGATGCTCTCGACGTCGCGGCCGACATAACCGACCTCGGTGAATTTCGTCGCCTCCACTTTGAGAAAGGGCGCGCCCGCAAGCTTGGCCAACCGCCGCGCGATTTCCGTTTTCCCGACGCCCGTCGGCCCGATCATCAGAATGTTTTTTGGCAGCACTTCCTCGCGCAGCTCGCCCGTCAGCTGTTGCCGCCGCCAACGGTTGCGCAACGCGATCGCGACGGCCCGCTTGGCATCGTTCTGCCCGACGATGTAGCGATCAAGCTCAGATACGATTTCACGCGGTGAAAAATTTGTCATGCGCCCGTATCGATCGCCTCGATCACCACATTGCTGTTCGTATAGACGCAGATCCCAGCCGCCACGGCCATGGCCTTGCGCGCGATCGCTTCGGCATCGAGCGGTTGGTCGAGCAGTGCGCGCGCCGCCGCCAACGCGAAGTTGCCGCCCGAGCCAATGCCCATGACGTGATCTTCAGGCTCGAGCACGTCGCCGGTCCCGGTCAAAATCAGCGTCGTCTCGCGGTCGGCAACGATCATCATCGCCTCGAGCCGGCGCAGATAGCGGTCGGTCCGCCAATCCTTGGCGAGTTCGACCGCAGCCCTGGTCAGCTGGCCCGGATATTGCTCGAGTTTCGATTCGAGCCGTTCAAACAGGGTGAACGCGTCGGCCGTCGCCCCGGCGAAGCCGCCGATGACATCGCCGCGCCCCAACCGCCGCACTTTGCGCGCGTTCGATTTGACGACGGTTTGGCCGAGGCTGACCTGTCCGTCACCCGCAATCACGACCCGCCCGTTCTTGCGAACGGTCAGGATTGTTGTGGCGTGCCAGGACGAATCGGCGGCATTTGTCGGATGATGGGTCATATCGCTCAGGGCTCATTTAGGCGTGGGCTGCACGTGTAGCAAGATCACGATCGCAAGATCTGCGGGGCCATAAGCCACCTTGCCCGCAAGCTTGCAGCTGTTAAACGCAAGTGGACGGCCAAACAAGCACATCAAGACCGCCGCCAAAACGACGCCCTCCGGAGACACCGCCTTGAAACGCCAAGCCACGATCACCCGCGCCACCAAGGAAACCGAGATCACGGCAACAGTCGATCTCGACGGCACCGGCGCCTACGACATCGCGACCGGGATCGGCTTTCTCGACCACATGCTAGAGCAGCTCGCGCGCCACTCGCTGATCGACATAAAATTGCAGGCCAAAGGCGATCTGCATATCGATTTTCATCACACGGCGGAAGATACCGGCATCGTCATCGGCCAAGCGATCGCCAAGGCTTTGGGCGACAAGGCCGGCATCGTCCGTTATGCCGACGTCCACCTGCCGATGGACGAAACCCTGACTCGCGTCGCAGTCGACGTCTCGGGCCGTCCGTTCCTAATTTGGAAAGCGGATTTTTCGCGGCATAAGGTCGGCGAAATGGATACCGAACTGTTCCGCGAGTGGTTCCAGGCTTTCGCCCAGAACGCCGGCATCACGCTTCACATCGAAAACCTTTACGGCGAGAATAACCACCACATTGCCGAGACTTGCTATAAGGGTCTCGCCCGCGCTCTTCGCTTGGCAATTGCGTTGGACCCGCGCCAAGCCGGCCGCATCCCCTCGACCAAGGGCATGCTGACTGGTTAAGGCCGCGCTTGGCGGCCGGCTCGAC
>JANOCZ010000226.1:0-6916 GCA_031412455.1 Hyphomicrobium sp.
GATCGCGCCAAGGGTTTTATGCCCCCTGTCGGCGACGTGGGCCGTTAGCTCGCGTAGCCCGCAAGCCGCCCTGTACTGCACTGCGTTTTACCGCCTTCGCGGCGGGCGGCGTCATGCACTGTGATCGTGCGCCGGTCTCAGGCGTTGGTCCGCTCCGATCTCGCGAAAGAATAACTGTCTTGCCAAGCGATGCAGGTCCTCGGGCTCCATTTTTAACAACTTGTAAACCATGGTTGCGCAGAAGATCGGCGCACCACAACCGCTAACGAATGGACCGAAAACGATGCTGAAACCTCGTCTCGCTTATCTTCTGGCTTTTTCGATCATGACCGGCACGATCTCCCAGTCGCAGGCTCTCGACCTCAGCCAGGGATTGTCCGGCGGCAACGTTGGCGAGGTGGGCGGCGCCGTCGTCGGCGGAGTCGGCGGCAACTATCTAGCCAAGAAGAGTAAGCTTGGAAAAACCGGCCAGCTCGCAGCAACGATCGGCGGCACGATCGTCGGTGGCATGTTGGGCGGCACGCTCGGCAAACAGCTCGACGCAACATCCCGCGCCCGCGCCGAACACGCGCAAATCGCCGCCGTCTCGAGCGGCACACGGCAGACTTGGCAAGCTCCGTATAAGTCGGGCGCAGGAAATGGCACCTGGGGCGCCGGTGCAGCGAACGCACGAGCGGCGCAACCTGCCGGACATGCGACCGGTTCAATCGAGCCAGGCAACCCATATCAAACCGCCAACGGAATTTGCCGCGACTTTACGCACACGATCAAGATTGAAGGCCGGATGGAAACGGCACGCGGCATCGCTTGCCGCAACCCAGACGGTACGTGGCGTTACGCGAGCTAAATTCGGCGAACGCATTCAGCGGCGCAACCCGCCTCGCGCTCTAATTCTGTCGCAGACCGCCGTCTGCGACAGAACCCACATCAGAGACGATCCACCTGCGAGGGCTCTATTGAATAGCGACAACGCTACAGGTCGTAATTTCTGCAGAGCACCTGCTCATTTTCGCACACACCTTCACGCCTGATTAATACTTACACCGCACAATCGAGCTCTGAGCGTTGCCTCCCTGACCGAGGGCTTACCGAGTGTCGATCCGTTCCCTGAGTTTGATTTCCGTTGGCGCCGTTGCGTTGCTACCGCTCGCAGCACCCCACCTCGCGCACACCCCAATGCCGGTTGCTCGCGCGCCTGCGTACACGACCGCATCGATGATCTCCGCGCCGATTAAAACCGCCATGCGCCCGCTCGATCTCGAAGTGCTGACTATGGCCGACTTCGGCGACACCGACAGCGTCCGCTAAGACCTCAGCGCTTCAAGAGCAAATCACCGTCATCAGCGGCCGCGACCATTCCGAGTGTTCGAGGCGCGCGCGAAAAAACTGTCGCCTCCCGCGGCTCTGGCGGCAACCCCACGTCCCGCAACTCCGGCCGCAGTGCAGCCTCACGCGGCTCGACAACCGTATCGCGCACCGGCGCAATTATTCCGGTCTCGATCACGACATCGACCGGTCCACCAGTCATGATCAGATGATCGACATCGTCGCGCCGGATGAGCACGAGACGGCGCTTACTATCAAGAGCGGTATGCTCGACGACATAGACGCGTGGCGCGACCTTGGGCTTGAAGAACACGGCGGAAACCGGAGTGCCGCTGAGATAGGCGCGGCCGTAAATCGCCACCACGGCCAATACCGCCGCGGCCACCGCCGCAATTATGATCCACATGAAAATATCTGGCATCTGCGCCCCCTCGAACGGCCATCGCAACTAGCAAACAAACGCTGTCCGGTCATACCGCAAAATTATCGGCATTTTAACTCTAATCGCCCAAACCTTAGCCTCGATGAAACTGCCGATTCAATTCGGCACACCACCCGCCATTCCGTAGCGTTCCCCCTGCAGCGTCCGAGTACCACTTTTCATGTCCACTGCTGAAGCCACTGCCCTCCCGAATCGTGTAGCCTCCGCTTCCATGACAGATCGCGAGGCGTTGAAGATCGAGGCGTCGGCGCTCGATCCGCTCACCGCAGCGGACGGCTTTGGCGGGTTCCTCTCGACGATATTCGTCGTCGCCGCAGCGGGGGCGATCGTATTCGGCCTGCTTGCGAGCGGCTCGGGCGAACCGCTGCTGCTGACAATCATCGCCGTACTCGCCATGCTCGGCCTGTTCTTGCTGTTCGGTATTGCGGCCGGTCATGTGCGCATCGGCGCGCGAACGCCAGCCGGCGATATTTTAAAAGCCGCCGCCGACGCGACCGATGATCCCGAAATGGTCGCCCGCGCCGATGGCAGCGTGCTCTATTGGAACCCGGCCTTCGAAGCGATGTTTGGGCGCACCGAGGCTGGCCCCCACGGCGCCCTCGAAGCAGCGGTGATCGGCAATCCCGAAGGCGCACAAACCTTGTTCCGCCTGATGCGCGCCGCCGAACGTGGCGAAGCCCGCCGCGAAGACGTGCGCTTGCGCCCAACACCGTCCGGCCGCCGCCCATCTTGGATTCGCATTTCCGTGCGCCCGTTCACCTCGCCCGAACCAAAAAGCGGCTCAAGCGACAAAGACGTGCTGTCGTTGTGGCACATCGTTGACGTCTCAAACGACAAGGCGCGCGAAGCGCAAAGCATCGGCAATCTCGAAGCCGCGTTGGCAGCCTTCGACACGATGCCGGCTGGCTTCATGTCGATCGCTGGCAACGGCGCGATTACCCACGTCAATGCCTCGTTCGAAACCTGGCTCGGCCATGATGTTGGAACGCTGCGCACGCGCGCTCTGAAACTCGCCGATGTTGCCGGCGATGACGGCGCTAGTCTGCTCGCCTCCCTCGCCGTCGAGTCAGACCCCGAACGCCGCACGATCGATCTTGATCTGACTCGCGCCGACGGCCGCATCGCCCCGCTGACGTTGTTCGTCGAACCATTGACCGCAGGCTTCGACGTTGCCTCCGGCGGCTATTCGGTGACCGCCATCCAGCGCGGCGCCCGCGGCAGCATCAGCGGCGCGCATCACGAGATCCGCTTTTCGCAATTCTTCCAATCGGCGCCCTTCGGCATCGCCACCCTCGACGCCGAAGGCCGCATCGCGAGCTGCAATACCGCTTTCATGCGAATGGTTCTCGACGGCCGCCCGGCCCACGATATCCTGGCAACGAGTGCGCTCTGCCGCAACGCCGAGCCCGACGAGCGCACCCGCATCGATGCCGGTCTCGCTGAAGTTCTGACCGGCCGCGGTAATGTTGCACCGATCGAAATCACCGGCGGCGACCACAAACAATTCTCGCGCCGCGTCTACCTGAGCCCGGTTTCAATGACGTCTGGCAGCGAAGCCGCCGCCCTCTACGTCGTCGACGTGACCGAACAGAAGGCGCTCGAACAGCGCTTCGCTCAAGCCCAGAAAATGGAAGCTGTCGGCAAGCTTGCAGGCGGCATCGCCCACGACTTCAACAACGTCTTGACGGCGATCATCGGCTTCTCCGATCTCCTTCTACAAACGCATCGCCCGAGCGATCCCGCCTACAAAGACATCAAAAATATTCAATCGGCGGCCAACCGCGCTGCGGGCCTTGTGGCGAACCTGCTCGGCTTCTCACGCAAACAAACGCAACAAGTCTCCGTTTTGAACCTTGGCGAAGTTGCAACCGACCTGACGCCGATCCTGCGCACGAGCGTCGGCGAAAAAATTGAACTCAAGATCCAGTCGGAACGCGACCTCTGGTACGTGCGCGCCGACAAGAGCCAGATCGACAACGTCATCATCAATCTGTGCGTCAACGCCCGCGATGCGATGCCCAAAGGCGGCAAGTTGACCATCCGCACCCGCAACGTGACCGAACGCGAAAGCCAGAAGATGAGCGGCGTCGTCGGCTTCACGCCCGGCGAATACGTCCTGATCGAAGTTGCCGACACCGGCACCGGCATGAGCGCCGAAGTGATGGCCAAAATCTTCGAGCCGTTCTTCACGACCAAAGGCATTGGCAAAGGCACCGGGCTGGGTCTGGCGTCAGTCTACGGCGTCGTCAAACAGTCGGGCGGCTTCATCCAGCCAGAAAGTGAAGTCGGCCACGGCACGACGTTCAAGGTCTACCTACCGCGCTACGCGCAGACCGATGAAGAAATCGAAGCCGCTCAACCAAAAGCCGTTGCCGCCAAGCGCAATGCATCGGCGATGGATCTGACCGGCACAGGCCGCGTGCTTCTCGTCGAGGACGAAGTCGAAGTTCGTTCATTCGCCGTGCGCGCCTTGAAGCGCCAGGGCTACCAAGTTCTTGAAGCCGCTGATGGCGTCGAAGCGTTAGCCGTGATGGAAGCCAATCAAGGCACCGTCGATATTGTCGTCTCCGACGTGGTCATGCCCGAGATGGACGGGCCGACACTTTTCAAGGAACTGCGCGCCCGCAATCCCGGCATCAAGGTCATTTTCGTCTCAGGCTATCCCAACGAAGCCTTCCGCGAGAGCCTCGGCTCTGACGATTTCGCATTCCTGCCGAAACCGTTTTCGCTGCCGCAATTGGCTCAGAAGGTAAAGGAAGAGTTGGCGAAATAACCTGTGGCCGCTCGGCCTCGGAATACACTTATCTTCCCAAGGCCATGTTCGCGCCGCGCGAACGCCTGTATTGATGCTTAGTCGGTCAGCGTGAAACAGTGAGTTGCGCTTTAGCGCCTCGTTTCGCTGGCCTTTATGAACGCTTGATGAATTCGACCTTCAGGGTTCGTTCAAAGCTTGGGGCCTATTCTCAGTATCAAGGGTTGAGATTTCCAATCGTTATCGATTGGCTGGCAAAGGAGTAGTTCATGCCGGAGTTCTTTCGCAGCGGTGCCATCATGCTCATGGGCTTGACGGTCATGGCCGCCGGTGTCGCCGTCGTCTTGTACGGCTGACATCAGAGCGGTTCGCCACATCGAAAGTCGCGGCCACGGTCGCGACATTGACTTGCAAGCCTTGTTGTTTCGCCTGACTTGCGCCACTTAAAGGGACCCCTCGGTCCCTTTTTTATTGTGGCGCGCACTTGGTCGATATTCCTTCTTATGATGTGCTGCGAGACGTCCAGTCGCGCCTGGGCGATGTCTTGACGCCATCGATACGGCTTGGCGTAACCGGCCTGTCGCGCGCTGGAAAAACTGTCTTTATCACCTCGCTCGTGCACAACCTCGTGAGCGGCGGCCGCCTGCCGTTCTTCAACCCCGACGCCGAGGGCCGCATCGTCCGCGCTTACCTCGAACCGCAGCCCGACGACAGCATCCCGCGCTTCGACTACGAAGGCCACCTCGACGAACTATTTTCTGATCCGCCATCCTGGCCAGAGAGCACGCGGCGAATTTCGCAGCTGCGCGTGACGATCGAGTACCGCTCCGAGAACCCGCTGAAACGGGTGCTCGGTCTATCGAAGCTGCATCTGGATATTGTCGACTATCCAGGCGAATGGCTGGTCGATCTGCCGCTCCTCGATCAGACCTACGATCAGTTTTCCAATGAAGCGTTGACGCTGGCGGCCGATCCATTGCGTCAAGCAATAGCCAAGCCGTGGCTGGATTTCGTCGCCGGCACTGACCCAGCCGCCGGCGAGAACGAACAGGTGGCGCTCGCCGGTACGCGTCTTTACGTCGAATATCTCCGTGCGCTCCGCTCGGCGGGCGCACAATCGACACTGGCGCCAGGCCGTTTTCTTCTCCCCGGAGATCTCGAGGGCTCGCCGCTCCTGACGTTTTTTCCGATGCCGATGTTGAACAGTGGTATGCCCCAGCGTGGGTCGTTGGCGGCGATGATGGCGCGGCGCTTCGAGAGCTACAAAGCGCAAGTCGTGCGCCCGTTTTTCACTCATCACTTCAGCCGGCTCAACCGGCAAATCGTGCTCGTCGACGTGTTGGGTGCGCTCGACCAGGGCGCTGGCGCTGTCGGCGAACTCGATCGCGCGATGACGAGCGTCCTTGCCGCATTCCGTCCCGGCGCCAATAATTTCTGGTCGCTATTCATCGGCCGCCGGATCGACAAAGTGCTGTTCGTGGCAACCAAGGCCGATCATTTGCATGCAGCTCACCATGATCGCTTGGCCGCTATCTTAAAGCGCATCGTCGATGACAGCATCCTTCGCGCTGAGACCAGCGGCGCAGGAGTAGGCGCCATGGCAATCTCAGCCGTGCGCGCCACCCGGCAAGCCGAAGTGAAAACCAAACACGAAGTACTCCCTTGCCTCAAAGGCGTGCCGCTGATGGGAGAAAAAATTGGCGGCGTGACGTTCGATGGCATGACGGAAGCCGCGATCTTTCCGGGCGATCTCCCCCAAGATCCAGCGGAAGCCCTTGACCGCGCCCGATTGAGCAAACCCGGCTCATTGTCCTTGGTGCGTTTTCAGCCGCCACGAATGCCGCCCAAGCAGCCTGGAGTGAGGGAGAATGCCATCCCGCACATTCGCCTCGACCGTGCGCTCGATTTCTTGATCTCGGATTATCTGACATGACCCGCGATATGCCAAATTCAGCCCCGCCCCGAGCGCCGCGCGTCTTTCGCATCGACGATCCGGCCATCGAACCGGGGTCTGAGGACGCGACAGTCGATGCCGGCACGATGACCTCGCGGCGCGATGAACCCGCGCCGCGCCGGCTCACCGCCGGCGATCTCCAGCGCGGCATCCGCTGGGGCAGCGTGCTTTTGTCAGCGATGGTAGCGCTGGCATTACTAGCCGCTGGCCTCTGGTTCAACCGCTTCGTGGCCGTCGCCCTCGAACGTCAGGACTGGGTAGGCTGGCTCGCCGCTGGACTGATGGGCGTAATCGCGCTGTCACTGACGATCGTCCTTCTGCGTGAATTGATCGGATTCAGTCGGCTCGCGCGTCTCTCGCGCCTGAGAAAATCTATTCGCGAGGTCATCGCTCAACCAGATTTGCAAAAAGAGCGCGTCGCCGTAACGGCACTAGCCGGGCA
>JANOCZ010000227.1:0-8971 GCA_031412455.1 Hyphomicrobium sp.
CTCGACGCTATTCAAGACGGGCGGCTGGCTGACTTCGACGACAAGAGCGCGACGATGTTGTTGCAAATCGATCAGCTCGGCCGGATCGATAAGGGCGCCACACCCGATTGCGGGAAGCTCGGCCAGATCAAGGAACTCAATCGCCAGCTTTTGGCCGTCATGAAAGCCAAGTCCGAATATATGCTCGAGCGTCTCGACGCAAAGATCGGCGAAGCTTCTCCCGGCGCAACGCCGGCTGAACGAGCCGAGGTTTCAAAGCCGGCGCCCAAGAAAAAGCCCGTCACCGTTGACCCGTCCTCTGGCGACGTGGCGCTGGCCAAGCCGAAACCGGCGGCGCCGAAATCCGAACCAGTTGAATCTGAAGCGCCAACCGTCCCTGAGCCTGCAAAGCCCAGCGACGCCTTCATCCCACCGCCCGATGAGGCGCCGCCGCAGGCTGACGAGGGATTCTCGGTCGATGAAATTCGCGCGGCGACGCAAGGTTTTTTCGGCACCGTTTCGACAGGCCTCGCGAGCGTCATCGAACATTCGTTCAAAACCACTGGGCGGCCGACGGCTTACGTACTCGGCACCGAGGGCGGTGGTGCGTTTTTCGCCGGGCTGCGATTTGGGCAAGGGACGCTCTTCATGCGCAACATGCCCGGGACGCGACCGGTCTACTGGCATGGGCCATCACTTGGCACCGATTTCGGCGCATCGGGGTCGCGGACAATGTTTCTAATCTACAGGTTGCCGGAGCCGGACGCGCTGTTTCGATCTTTCACCGGCGTTGATGGATCGGCTTATATCGTCGGGGGCGTCGGCGTGACGCTGTTGAAAGGCGGTCAAATCATCATGGCGCCGATCAGGTCGGGGCTAGGGTTGAGGATCGGCGCGAGCATCGGCTATCTGCGGTTCAGCGATCAGCCGACATGGAACCCGTTCTGATCGGTATCTCGCGCGGCGATAAAAAGCCCGGTGCGGTGACCGGGCTTTTTAATCCGAAATCTGTATCGACTTTACCAGTCGAACCAGGAATTACCGTATCCGCTATTGTTATCGTAGTAGGTGCGGCGCTGCGGACGCTGGTTATTGACGTATCGCTGACCACCGCCATTAGGGCGATAGTAGATGCGTTGCGGCGGCGCATCGGCATAATAGTAGCCGCGCGGGGGCTGGCGATAACGGCGTTGCACAAAGCCACGATCGTTCGCCGAAATGGGTTGATAGGTGTTGCCGAACCACGAGCCGCTCTCTTCCCGGGCGGCGTAATGCTGAGCGACGCGGCGCGAGCGGCTGGCAATTTGAGGGGCGCGCCATTTCGGCGTGCCGTAGACTGAGACGCGCGTCGCCTTCAGGCCGTGACTTTGCACGAGGTTATAAAACATTCTGGCATTACCGGGCGCGAGACGAATGCAGCCGTGCGATGCCGGTTGCCCCAGCGATCTGACGTGCTGGGTCGCGTGGACTGCAACGCCGCCATTGATGAAGACAGCGTGGGGCATCGGCGCGTTGTCGTACTTCCGCGAGTACCACATCTTCGCCGTCCACTGCGCGCGAAAGGTGCCGCGGGGCGTTGGAAATTCGGCGGTGCCCGACGAGATCGGCCATGAATATTTTACGACGCCGTTCTCTGCCACGACCATGCTCTGTTGGGCGAGGTCGATCTGCGCGGTCAGCGTCGGGGCGATGATTTTCGGGGGCGCGGCGGCAGCTGCTGGAGCAGCAGTGACAGGGGCGGCTGTTCCAGGAGTGGCGGTTGCTGCTGAGGCCGCAGCGGGCGGCGCGTTGCTTGTGGCAGCCGGCGGTGGGGTGCTCGTTGCCGCCGATGGCGCATTAATTGTTGCCGCCGATGGCGGCGGAGCAACTGCGGCGGCAGGACTTGCCGGTGGTGTCGCGACAGTTGTGGCGGCGGCTGGTCGAGGTTCGACGATCTGCAATTCGGCTAATTGTAATTCGGCGCGGGCAGCACCGGAAAGCAGGCACGCACACAAAGCCAACGCTGAGACTCGCGACAGCAACATAACAAACTCCAACACGCGAAATTTCTAGAAATGCCGGCGCACAATACTACGGCGAATGATGATGAACAGTTAATGAAAAACTATCTCGAACGTTCCTCTCTATGAGGAATTGTTTTGAGTGTTGCCAATGAGCCAACTTGTTCTCAATTCGTCTCAAAGCCATTGATGTCCGGCGTTATTTTTCTGCGGTGCGCTTGAGCATTTCGTACGCTGCGAGCGCGCGATCTCGGGCAGCTGAATGATCGACGATGGGCAGCGGATAGGTCTCGCCCAGATGGACGCCGGCTGCCCGCAGTGTCTCTTTCGATGCCGCCCAAGGGGAATGAATTTCGTCATCGGGTAAGGCTCGTAATTCAGGAACCCACTTGCGGACGTAAGCGCCATCGGTGTCGAACTTCACGCCTTGCAGCACGGGATTGAAGATCCGGAAATATGGCGCAGCGTCGGCACCGCAGCCAGCGACCCATTGCCAACTCGCGGCGTTGCTCGCCAGATCGGCATCGACAAGCGTATCCCAGAACCACGCCTCGCCTTCCTGCCACGGGACCAGCAAATGCTTGATGAGGAATGACGCAACGATCATGCGCACGCGGTTGTGCATGTAGCCCGTGTGCCAAAGCTCACGCATTCCGGCATCGACGATCGGGTAGCCCGTGCGTCCGCGTTGCCAGGCGTGCAGCGCGGGCGCATCGCTGCGCCAGGGAAACGCTTTGAACTCGCGGCGGAACGGAACGACGGGAAGATTCGGCCAATGAAACAGCAGCGAGGCTGAGAATTCCCGCCAGACGATTTCCTTGAGAAACGTTTCGAGGCCTGATGACGCCGCCATATTGGTTGACGCGGCCTTGGTTGCCGCCGTCCAGCACTGGCCGGGTGTGACCTCCCCAAAATGCAGATGTGGCGACAGTCGCGACGTCCCAGGTTTGCCGGGAACGTTGCGATCTTCGCGGTAGCCGGTGAGAGCTGATTGCAAAAAGCCTGACAATTTCTGATGGGCACCGGTTTCACCGGGTTGCCACGTATCCGAAAAGCCTGCGGACCAATCGGGCTTGGCTGGGTGCAAGTGCCAGGATTCCAGCCGATCGCTTTTGGGGGACATCGCGAGAGCACGTATTTCGTTGGGTGCGGGCAACGGTTTTGGCGGCGCGAAGTTGGCCGAGAGCGCTTTCCAAAACGGTGTGTAGACCTTGTAGACGTCGCCGGTTTTGGTGCGCAATTCGTCGGGCTCGCGCAGCAGGTTGCCGCCATAGCGCTTGAAGGCGACGCCGGCTGAATCGAATTTGACTTTGAGGCGCTCCTCGAGGGCCGACGCCCACGGTTCATAGGCGCGCGTGAAGTATATGGCGGTAGCCTTTGTCTCGGTGATCAGGCGCGGGAGTTCGAGTTCGGCTGAACCGCGGCGGAGGGTCAGCGTTGCACCGCGCTGCTCGAGAGCGTGCGCGAGCGAGGTCAAGCTTTTGTCGAGCCACCAGCGCGAGGCCGACCCGAGCTTCCAGGGGCCCGGCGTGTCGTCATCCAGGACGTAGACAAGAACAAGCGGCGCGCCGGTCGCGACCGCGGCCGTCAGGGCGCGATTGTCAGCGAGGCGCAGGTCGCTGCGAAACCAGACGATGACAGGGGGAAGGCTCATTCGGTCTCCAAGTTCGAGCAATCTCCAAGATCCAGGCGCCGTGCCGGTCTACTTGCCCGCTCGTGGCAAACCAGTTACGGGTTTTGGAGATCCTGAGATCAACGCTTGCGGAGAATGAGCCGATGTCAGACGAAGCGGTCATCGCTCAAAAAGGCCCCTATCAAGTCGAATTGGTCGAGGGGAAGGACTACTGGTATTGCCGCTGCGGGCTGTCCAAGAAGCAACCGTTTTGCGATGGCTCGCACGCCCGCACCTCCCTGCAGCCGATGAAGTTCACGGCCGATCACACGGGCACGTTCAACATCTGCGGCTGCAAGGCGACCGACGACGAGCCGTTCTGCGATGGCACCCACAACGTCCTGTGACGGCGCTGAATTTCCATCGCGGCAAGGCTCGGAAATTCAGGCTGGCTGCGCGCGCAGTTTGCTGTTGCGCTCCGAATAGAGAAAATAGATCACGAGCCCGGCCAGCATCCACAGCGCGAAGCGCAGGTGCGTGACGAGTGGCAGGAACGCAATCAAAGCCCCACACGACAGAACTCCGAGCACTGGCAGCAAGATGCCGAATGGCATCTTGTAGGGACGCGGTTGATCGGGATGCGACTTGCGCAAAACGATAACGCCGACGCAAACGAGCACGAAGGCCGCGAGCGTGCCAATATTGACGAGTTCAGCCAACGTGCCCAACGGAACAAAGCCCGCGGCGGCGGCCATGACCAGTCCGCACATGACCGTGGTTGTGACCGGCGTGTGTGTCGTTGGGCTGACGGTCGCGAAAAATTGCGGCAGCAGCCCGTCGCGTGAGATGCCGACGATGATCCGCGTCAGCGCATAGTAGAGAACAAGCATCACGGTCGACAATCCGAAAATGACACCGGTCGCGACCAGAGCTGAAGCCCAGTTGTAGCCGATCGATTGCAGCGCGTAGGCGACCGGCGAGGATACGTTCAGCGATTGATAGGGCACGATGCCGGTGAGCAGACCCGAAACGACGATATAGATGATCGTGCAAAAGCCGAGCGACCAGATGATGCCAAGCGGCACGTCGCGCTGCGGATCGTGGGCTTCTTCGACGGCGGTCGATACGGCGTCAAAGCCAACGTAGGCGAAAAAGACGAGCGAGGCTCCGGCGAGGACGCCGACTGTTTTGCCGTCAGCCAGATGATCGAACCAGCCGAACGGCATGAACGGCGACCAGTTCTCCGGATGCACGTTGAAGACCGCGATGGCGATGAAAACGGCGATGGTCAACAGTTTCACAGCGACCATGCCGGCGTTTAAACGGGCGCTCTGTTTGATGCCGATGATCAGCATGACCATGAGCGCCAAGATGATCAGGACGGCGGGCAGATTAACGTAGCCGCCCAGCCCGGCCTTGACCGCTTCATCGGAGCTGGGATCAAAGCCAAAGGTTTCGAGCGCGCCGCCCAGATACATATTCCAGGCGCCGGGGGTTGGACCTTTGGTCAGGATTTCTGGAAGCCCCAGCCCGATCGCGGTCAGGGCGTTGTTGAAATAACCCGACCAGCCGTTGGCGACGGCTGCGACCGAGACACCATATTCGAGGATCAAGTCCCAGCCGATCATCCACGCGATCAATTCGCCGAACGCCGCGTAGGAATAGCCGTAAGCGCTGCCGCAGCCCCCGACCATGGCCGCTAGCTCCGCATAGGCGAGGGCTGCGAACGCACAGGCAAGACCGGCGACGATGAATGACAGCACGACGGCTGGGCCCGATTGGGTCGCCGCAGCGTGACCGGTTAAGACGAATATCCCGGTGCCAATGATCGCGCCGATGCCGAGCAGCGTCAGATCGACGGCGCTCAGGCATTTTTTGAGGCCGTGATCTTCTTCGCCGTCAGTGATCGGCTTTTTGCGAAACAGCGAATTCATGCCCTCAACCCCTTCAATGGCCCTCGATGGTCTTGTCCAAAGTGCAACGCTTCGGCAACGGCCATCAGGTCTGCTGAGAGCTTTATCCTAGATTGCGTATCCTAGGCCATCGTCTTCGGCGGAGGCAAGGTTTGCGTTCCGGCAGTATGCTACTTCGGTGGCGTGGCACTGGTTGCCTCGTTGTGGCGCTGCTAGAAGCGAGATATGGGCGAGCCACACACTCACAAATCGCGACGGGACTTGACTTGCTATCGCAGCGCTGGCGCGATGTTGGCCGTTATGGCGATGCTGAGTACCGGGATCGAGGCAAAGGCAGACATCGTCATCGCTGTGGCCGGTCCCCAGTCGGGTCCCCAGTCAGGTCCGCAGCTGGGCGCAATGCAGCCGCGGGCCGTCGCGATCGCTGCGGGCGCCAGCCGCGCTGCCGCCAAGATCAACGCTCGCGGTGGTGTTCTCGGCGAAAAGATAAGCGTCATCGTGGAGGACGACGGCTGCGACGCCGCCCGCGCCGCAAAGATTGCCTCCGATCTTGCCGGCCGCAAGGTCAATCTCGTGCTGGGGCATCCGTGCGTTGCGGCGGCGCTCGCGGCGGCAAAGGTCTACGGCGAAAAATCGACGGTTTTCATCGCGACGTCCACGCGTGCGGCACAACTCACAAAACCGCGCGCGGGTTCGACGATCTTTCGTCTGGCCGGACGCGATAGTCAGCAAAGCGAAGATGCCGCCCGGTATCTTGCCGCGACCTTCACCGGCAAGCCTATCGCCGTCGTGCACGATCGCACGCGCTATGCCCGCACGATTGCCGAAAGCGTCGAGAGCGCTTTGAAAAAGGGCGGCAACCCGGTGATCGACGCGACTTTAATTGCAGGCGAGAAAGACTATCCCCTCGTCACGGCGAAGATCAAAGACGCCGCGGCGATTTTTTTTGCCGGCTATCCGATTGAAGCTGGATTGTTGCACGCTCAATTGCGGGCAGCGCGCGGGAAAGGTCCCATGCTGCTGTCCGACAGCAACGCAACGGCCGAGCTCATCGATACGTTTGCAGCGGGCTGGAACGGTGGAGAGGTTCGCGTGATGCTGCCGCGCTACGGGCTCGGGCCGGCAACAGGGGCGCTCTTGCCTGGAGAACGCGACGACGTAGAGGCGGATCTAGCGGGCGTGGCCGTCGAGGTCTACGCCGCGGCGGCGATCGCTGCGCAGTCGAGCGATCCGGCAAAGGTCGCGACCGTTTTGAACTCGGCTGCGATTATTGGCGACACAACGGTCAGCTTTGAGGCGTCAGGAGACGCGCGCCGGCCGTCGTTCGATGTGTTTGCGTGGAGCGGCGCGACCTGGACCCTCGCGCCTTAGCGCGCACCTCGATGCTTGGCTGCGCACTGCGGAAGCAGCCGCCGCTCACTGCGAGCAGAAGGGTCTAGCGACCCTGCGACTGCTGCATGCACTCGACCATCCAAGTCCGTTCGAGGCGAACGAGATCCTCTGGGATCGCATTGCCCGACTGGCGATATTCGCTGATGCGCTGTTTAACGAGCGCGTAGCATCGCCGTGGATCGTCTTCCGATTGTTCCATCTGGTGAACGAGTTCGGCGAAATCGCCTCCCCCCATTTGTTCCGACATCCTAATCTGTCCCCGCTCATCTCTGCTGTCGAGTGATCAAAGTGGTCACTCCTTGCTGCGATGTTCCAGCTGCATTCCATTGGCTTGGTTTGCCGGCTGGACGCCAAGAGTATCCCAGAAGAGCTGATTTGCAGCCGCAACGCGATGCCCTTTGGCAATCATTTGCGAAGTGTGACCCAGTTGCCCTGAATACTTTCTGAACAAGAGGCGGTCTCTTTCAACTTTCGCGATGTTAACTCGAACAGCACTTTTGGGCGACACACGGGCGGGGGCTGGCTCATACATCACAAATTATTGCGCCACGGCAAAACGGCTCACTGGCAAGGCGTCTGATTGTTGCGGTGCGGAATAATTGGCCTTGGCGGCCACCAGACGATTGATTGCTGCCGGAGGTGCGGTCTGCTACCTCTCCCGCATCGCATCAAATAGTCGTCAGGACCACCGATGATCCCTCGTTACTCGCGCCCGGAGATGTCCCACATCTGGGAGCCAGAGAGCCGCTTTCGAATCTGGTTTGAGATCGAAGCGCACGCCGCCAGCGCCATGGCCGAGATCGGAATGATCCCGAAAACGGCCGCCCAGACCATCTGGGACAAGGGGTCGCAAGCAAAATTCGACGTCGCCCGAATCGATGAAATCGAGGCCGTGACCAAGCACGACGTCATCGCCTTCCTTACCCACCTGGCCGAATTCGTCGGGCCTGACGCGCGGTTCATCCATCAAGGGCTGACGTCTTCGGATGTGCTCGATACCTGTCTTAGCGTGCAGCTCGTGCGCGCGGCCGACGTGCTGATTGGCGATATCGACCGGCTGCTCGCAGCGTTGAAATCGCGCGCCTACGAGCACAAGGACACGATCACGATCGGGCGGTCACACGGTATCCATGCCGAGCCGACCACGTTCGGGATCAAGCTCGCTTACGCTTACGCTGAGTTCGCGCGCTGCCGCGAGCGGATGATCGCTGCCCGATTGGAAGTTGCGACGTGTGCGATTTCCGGCGCGGTCGGCACCTTTGCCAACATCGATCCGCGCGTCGAAGCCTACGTTGCCGAAAAGCTCGGGCTCATTGCTGAACCGGTCTCGACGCAAATCATTCCGCGCGACCGGCATGCAATGTATTTCGCGACCCTTGGCGTCGTGGCGTCGTGCATGGAACGCGTCGCCATCGAAATTCGTCATCTGCAACGCACCGAAGTGCTCGAAGTCGAAGAATTCTTTTCCGCCGGGCAAAAAGGCTCGAGCGCCATGCCGCACAAACGCAACCCGGTGTTGACCGAGAACATCACGGGGCTTGCGCGCATGGTCCGCGCCTACGCCCTGCCTGCGATGGAAAACGTGGCGCTATGGCACGAGCGGGACATCTCGCATTCGTCCGTTGAGCGCATGATCGCGCCCGACGCCACGGTCACGCTCGATTTTGCGCTGAACCGGCTGGCCGGCGTAATCGAGAAGCTTGTCGTTTATCCCGCTAACATGAAGAAAAACCTCGACCGTATGGGTGGGCTCGTCCATTCGCAGCGTGTTCTTTTGGCGCTTACCCAAGCAGGTATCAGCCGTGAGGATAGCTATCGCATCGTTCAACGTAACGCGATGAAAGTGTGGGAATCGGACGGCGCGGAGTCGCTCATGGAACTGCTGAAAGCAGATCCCGACGTGTCTGCAAAAATGAACGCAGCGGAGATCGAGGACCGTTTCAACCTCGATTATCACTTCAAATATATTGATACAATTTTCGCGCGCGTGTTCGGGGAATAAGCCCCTACCCAAAGCCACAATCTTTCCATAAGGTAACACCGGTTAGGAGAGGCCCTAAAATGCGATTTCTGAA
>JANOCZ010000228.1:0-2366 GCA_031412455.1 Hyphomicrobium sp.
AGGTCGAAGTTCGTCGCCAGCCGCCGGACGCGCTCGTGCAACACATCGGCCATATGCCGTTGCCCGTGATCGCACAACGCATCGTATTGCGCTGGCGGAATGCCAAGACCGAACAGCGATGCCCGCTTTGACGTCGCCCACCGCACGATCGGCTTATCGAACAGTGGCGCGAGTTCGCGATCAAAAATCGCGCATTGATCTTCACGCGACATCGCGGCCGCGAGCTTTCTCGGGTCGCCGCCGAGCGCTTTGGCGAACAGATGACCCGAGCCAATAAATCGCCCGAGCAATCCGAAACGGAAGAAGTTTCGCCCGAACCTGGAAATGCGTCGCCGGCCCGAGATGTCCCGGCCTTCCCAATAGGCGCGCGTGTCGGCGTCGAGGTGCGGCGCGATGAGGTCGCCGTAAACGCGGGCATTGCGATTATCGCGCGCGCCTCCAAAGAAGCGCAGGAAGGATGCATGATTTGGCAAATGCAGTGCCGCGGCGATTTTGAGTTTGTTGAGCGCCACGTGCGCGTGGTTGAGATCGACGGCATAGATCCGCGCCGGGTTCGCCGTCAAATAGCTCAAAACGTTGCAGCCGCCCGACGCGATCACCACCATCCGGCTTGTCGGCGTCAGCTCCAGCGCTTCGAGATCGGCGCGCGGGTCTTCCCAAATTTGCGGATAAACCATCGATCGGAAAGCGAACGTGAACCCTCGCTCAAGTAGGCCAGCGATGCTCGCCGCACTGTTCTGGTGTACGGCTTCGCCGAGCAGCTCAGCACTTGTTGGCTCAAAGGTCCGGGCGAGTGAGGCCATTTCAGGTTCTCCAAATTTCTACTGAACCGGGGTTAAGCAGCATGCTCGAGCTGGAGCGGGCGCACGTTGGCCACGGCGTGGGCGCGCTCAGCCATGGCCGCCTTCCAGTTGATGATCTCGAATGTTCCGTCGTCGCGCTCGCCGATCGCTGTGCAGCTCTCGACCCAATCACCGCAATTGAGATAGTGGACCTGACCCAGCATGCGATCGTTGGCGTGGTGGATGTGCCCGCAAATTAAGCCATCGGCACCCCGGCGGCGCGCCTCGTGCGACAGCGCTTCCTCGTATTCGCCGATGAACTTCACCGCGGTCTTGACTTTTAATTTGAGAAACTGCGCGAGCGACCAATGGCCAAGGCCAAGCTGACGGCGCGCGAAATTGAGCGGGACGTTGAGCGCGAGCGCGACGTCGTATGAGCGATCGCCGAAGAACGCCAGCCACCGCGCATAGCGCACGACGACATCGAATTCATCGCCATGAAGAACGAGGTAACGCTTCCCTTGGGCGGTCTCGTGGATCGCGTCGCGTTCGACCTCGATGCCGCCGAACGTCATGCCGCAATAATCGCGCAAGCCGTCGTCGTGATTGCCAGGAATGAACACGATACGCGCGCCCTTGCGCGACTTTCGCAGGAACTTCTGGAGCACATCATTATGCGACTGCGGCCAGTACGGCCCGCGCTGCACTTTCCAAAAATCGATGATGTCTCCAACCAGATAATAAGTTTGCGCGTCCACTTCACGCAGGAAATCGAGAAGTGCAGCGGCCTGGGACGATCGCATTCCCAGATGCACATCTGAAATGAAGATGGTGCGGTACGAAAAACGTGGCTCTGGTTCAGACACGTGCCCCTCCGGTGAGTAGCCCTGAAACTGGCCTCAAGCACCGGATTCTTGTTGCAAGCGTATGACAGGCAGCTGAGCGCATCGCCGCCTGCTCAAGTTGCACGAGAGCGTGAACCGGGAATGCGCGTCAGGCTATTGGCGGAACGGCTGTATGGTCCTAAATCTAACCACGGCGCGGATCGTGCCGCGCCCAACCTTGCAAGGGAGGCAACGACGATGAACGCGATGGAGATTCAAACCCACGCTCAAAAACTTCTTGCCGTGCACGGCCACAAGGCGCTCGCGGAGGCTGCGGCTAACGCGCGGCAGTACGAAAAATCAGGTGACAGCAGCTTGGCCCAAGATTGGAAGCGCATCGAAGCGGCGCTGCGTAGCTTGAAGCCCCCGATGGCGAGCTAAAGCGGAGTTTTGCGAACCAACCGCGGGCAGGGCGGCCGAAGGTCGGCATGGCATCATCGAAAGCTGCGCTGCCTCCGGCCGTCCGTCTTCATCATAGGAGTTGCAACGCGACGGCCGCATAGGCTTTCCACGAACTCAGAAATGCATACGCCGGAAGATGCGCTCCCAAACGAATAGCAGCGCCGTATCGACTGCCCCGACGATGAGAAATGCCAACGCGATCGTCTCCGCCGACGTTTCGGGCAGGCCGAAATCATCACCGCGTACAGCGACTGCAAGGGAGCCAGCAAGACTGAGAAGACCGAGTATCGCAAAAACG
>JANOCZ010000229.1:0-4028 GCA_031412455.1 Hyphomicrobium sp.
TACGCTCGATCGCAAGGACAAAGGCTGGCACGTCTGGTTCGAAGACGAGACGTCGGTCGGGCCTTTCCACGCCGTTGCCGTGGCCGTGCCGGCCCCGCAAGCGCGCTTGCTGCTCGGCCGCGTCGAGGAGATTTCAACACCGCTGGCTCGTGTGCGCATGATGCCGTGCTGGGCGCTGATGGTGCGTCTCGAGGAGAGAATTCTGCCCGACCAAGATGTCTTTTCGGATATGTCCGAAGTCATTCGTTGGATCGCGCGAAACAACACTAAGCCCAGCCGGGCAAGTCGCGGCGAAAGTATCGTCATCCATGCTTCGCCGTCGTGGAGCCGGGAGTCGGAGGATGCGGAACCGGAAATCATTGCCGAGGAACTTTGGGGCGAGGTCAGCCACGTGCTCGGATTGCCGCCGGTGCGTCCGATGCGCATGATGGCCCATCTCTGGCAGCACGGCCTCGTCGATCAATCTCTGGGCGAAACTTTCATTTATTCTCGCGATCAAAAGGTCGGGGTGGCCGGTGACTGGTGCCTCGGCCGACTTGCCGAACATGCGTTCGAAAGCGGCGACAGGCTCGGCCGCGCGATCGTCGAATCTCTGTCCTAATGGGCTGCGGCGGCAGCGGAATTTCGGGCCCTGTCTCTGGATCTCTTTCGTGCTGTGTGGCAATTGGCGATTTGCAGGTTTCAACCGCGCAAGCTATTAGTCCGCGACCCACGTGAGACGAGGATTGCCTGATGGCCGACGCGCATTCTGGACAGAAGGGCCGTCCCTCACGTCCGCTCTCCCCGCATTTGCAGATCTATTCGCCGCTGATCAACATGGTGATGTCGATCGTGCATCGGATTACGGGGGCGGCGCTCTACTTCGGGACGATGCTGCTCGCCGCTTGGCTGCTGGCTGCAGCCCACGGACCGGATGCCTTCAATTACGTATCGAGCTGGTTTGCGACGTGGCCGGGGTTGATCGTGCTGCTTGGGTATACGTGGGCCTTGATGCACCACATGCTCGGCGGACTTCGGCATTTCGTCTGGGACTTGGGTTTTGGATTCGAGCTTGGGACCGTTGACCTCTTGTCGTGGGGTTCGCTCGCCCTTTCGCTCGTCCTGACAGTGGCAATCTGGTTCGTCGTTGCGCCAGGAGTTTTGTGAGATGGGGATGCGAACGCCGCTCAAGACTGCGCGTCATCTGGGATCGGCCAAGGAAGGCTCAGATCATTTCTGGAAGCAGCGCATGACAGGCGTCGCCAACGCTTTTCTCGCCGTATTCTTCGTGTGGCTCGTTGCGTCGCTGGTTGGAGCCGATCACGCGAGCGTTAAACTCAAACTTGCCAACCCGGCGATCGCGCTTGGCCTTTTGGCGCTCGTGATCTCAGGGACGCTGCACATGCGGCTCGGGATGCAGACTATCATCGAGGATTACGTTCGCGGCGAAGCTGCCAAGTTGGCTTGCCTGATGCTGAACACGTTCTTTGCGGCAGGCATCGCACTCGCATCTATTTTCGCAATCATGAAAATCAACTTCGGAGCGTGACGCGGATGGCGGCTGGAAACAGTGTGAAGCCGAACGGCAGCATTGCTGCTCCCGCTGTCACTGGCAGGGCATATACGTTCGTCGATCATACTTATGACGTCATCGTCGTCGGTGCGGGCGGCGCTGGATTGCGAGCGACGCTTGGGTGCGCCGAGGCGGGATTGAAAACGGCCTGCATCAGCAAAGTTTTCCCGACGCGCTCGCACACCGTTGCCGCACAGGGTGGGGTCGCTGCGGCGCTGGGCAACATGGGGCCGGACAACTGGCGCTGGCACATGTACGACACCGTCAAGGGGTCTGACTGGCTCGGCGATCAGGATTCGATCGAGTATCTGTGCCGGCATGCTCCGGCCGCCGTCTACGAACTTGAACACTACGGTGTGCCGTTCTCGCGCACCGAAGACGGGAAAATCTACCAGCGGCCGTTCGGCGGCATGACGACGGAGTTCGGCGAGGGGCCACCGGCACAGCGAACGTGTGCTGCTGCCGATCGCACGGGCCACGCGATGCTGCATACGCTCTATGGGCAATCGCTGCGGCACGCGGCGGAGTTTTTCATCGAGTATTTCGCGCTCGACCTCATCATGGACGCGGACGGCGCGTGCCGGGGTGTCGTGGCGATGTGTCTCGAGGATGGCTCGATCCATCGGTTTCGCGCCAAGCGCATGATCCTGGCTACCGGCGGTTATGGGCGGGCGTATTTTTCATGCACCTCCGCGCATACGTGCACGGGTGACGGCAACGCAATGGTACTGCGCGCCGGGCTGCCGCTCCAGGATATGGAGTTCGTGCAATTCCATCCGACTGGAATTTACGGCGCGGGCGTGCTCATCACCGAGGGGGCGCGCGGCGAGGGTGGGTATCTCACGAATTCCAAGGGTGAGCGCTTCATGGAGCGCTATGCGCCACACGCCAAGGATCTCGCATCACGCGATGTCGTCTCGCGCTCGATGACGATCGAGATTCGCGAAGGCCGCGGCGTCGGCGCGGACGGCGATCATATTTATTTGCATCTCGATCATCTTGATCCGAAAATTTTGGCTGAGCGGTTGCCGGGTATCACCGAGAGCGCGCAGATCTTCGCCGGTGTTGATTTGCGCCGGCAGCCGATCCCAGTGTTGCCGACGGTGCATTACAACATGGGCGGCATCCCGACCAATTATCACGGGGAAGTTCTGACGCGGCGTGGTGATAACCCAGATCACGTCGTGCCGGGCCTGATGGCGATTGGGGAAGCCGCGTGCGTTTCGGTTCATGGCGCAAACCGGCTCGGGTCCAATTCGTTGATCGATCTTGTTGTGTTTGGACGGGCAAGTGCGCTCAGGTGCGCCGAGACCATCGAGAAATCAGCCACCCATCCGGACTTGGCGAAAGGTGCCGACGAGCTTGCCGTCTCGCGGCTCGACCGCTTCCGTCATGCCAACGGCAAAACGCCGACATCGGCCCTCCGGCTGCGGATGCAGAAAGTCATGCAGCACAATTGCGCCGTGTTCCGCGATGGGCCGGTGCTCAAGGAGGGCGTGCAAAAAATTTCGCAGATCTGGCGCGATGCGCAGGATATCAGCGTCACGGATCGTTCGCTTGTGTGGAATTCGGATTTGATCGAGACGCTCGAGTTCGACAATCTGATCTCGCAGGCGGCAGTGACCGTCGTCGGGGCGGAAGCGAGGCTCGAGAGCCGCGGCGCGCATGCGCGGGAAGATTATCCCAAGCGCGACGATGTCAACTGGATGAAACATACGCTGGCGTTCGCGGACGATGCGAAAAAAACCGTCACGCTTGCTGACCGGCCGGTGCACAAGACCACGTTGACCAACGAGGTCAGCTACATCGAGCCAAAGGCGCGCGTGTACTAACTCCGCCGCTTTGGGCCTTCTGGCGTCATGAGCGGCGCGTTGCCACGGCAATCGTTATATTTTTCTGAGCATCAAGGCTGAGGGTTGACGGATCGCCTCCGGTGCCGGTTATGTTTGCCACTAGGTTCAAGGATAACGCGTGTGGCCAAAGCCGGAAGCGATAACCCCGACGACGCCGATACGCGAATGCCGCCCGATCCGTTCGCGGCGGTCCTCCCCGCATTAGCAGCGCTGGGCGCGATCACCTCGATTGCCGCGATCAACTGGTCGGGGCAGGAGAAGACGGCGGCACGGACGCGGTCCAAACGCAAAACGAGTTCGAGCTTGCGTGATCTCGAGACGTGCTGTCTCGGCCTGAATGGCATTTTTCAGCGCTTCCAGAGTCATCCCAATGTCTTTGCCGGAGAGGGTGGGCAGGCGTCGTCGCCGATGAAGTTTGGCGTCCATGGGCGGCGCATTAGGGCCGATGCCCAGCGGCTTTACCTGCGCCTGATGAACGATATCGCCACGCACTGTGTGCTCGCGGCGCAGAACGCCTTCGATGTGATGACGGCCATCGAAGACGGCGATATCGACGCGCCAGAGGAGGTGTATTTCGGCTTTGGCGAGCAGCAGGAGCGGCTCAATACTCTGATCCAGACGCG
>JANOCZ010000230.1:0-1594 GCA_031412455.1 Hyphomicrobium sp.
GTCGTGATTGACGACAGTTGCGCCAGTGATGATCAGCTCGAAAAGCTCAGCCATGAGTTAGACGTCCCGGATTGGAATGGGCGGCTTGCATTGCCGCAAACTCGGGCATACGTAACGCAGTCAGCCATTGCAATCCACGGCTTTTGCAAGCGCAAGGAACCTCATGGCACGCGCCTCAATTGCAGCTTTGGCCGATCGCGGCGTCGTTTGCGTCGAGGGCTCCGATGCGACAAAATATCTGCAAGGCCTGATCACCAACGACATTGATACGATCGCTGCAGCGGAAACCGGCGCCCTGCACGCGGCGCTTCTGACCCCGCAGGGCAAGATTATCGTCGATTTCATCGCAGCAAAAACGGCTGCCGGTTTTCTGCTCGATGTGGCGCTGGATCTGGCGCCAGCTCTCGTCAAGCGGCTGTCAATGTACAAATTGCGAGCTGACGTTGTCATAAAGGACGTGTCCGCCGAATTTGTCGTGCTGGCGTTATGGGGCGGCGACGCCGTATCGTCGGGCGAAACCGTCGGGACGACGTCGTTTATCGATCCTCGTGCGGCAGAACTCGGCATCCGCATACTGGCCGAATCGTCCTTCGCCGCCGACATCGCTTCCGCAACCAACGGCTTTGACACGACGAGCGACGCCTATCACGCGCACCGCATTGCTTTGGGTGTCCCCGAAGGCGGCAAGGACTACGACTTCGCCGACGCCTACCCGCACGAAGCAAACTTCGATCTGTTCAACGGCGTGTCGTTTTCAAAGGGATGCTACGTCGGCCAGGAAGTCGTAGCGCGCATGCAAAATAAAACCGTCGTGCGCAAACGCGTCGTCAAAGTTAGCGGCCAAGGGCTACTAGCACGCGGCACCGACATTCTGATGGGCGAGATCCCAATCGGCCGGATCGGCTCCGTTGCTGGATCAACAGCCCTCGCCGTGCTGCGCCTAGATCGCGCCGTCGAAGCGATTGACAAAAACATCGCCCTGACCGCCAACGGCATCACTCTCACGCCCGACGCTGCGTCGATCGAGCGGTACCGCGCGTCGCTCGCTGCCCGGCCCTCAGCACCGGCGTTCTAATGGCTTCCACTGAAATCACGCGCTGCCCGTGGCCCGGCATCGCCGATCCGATCTACGAGAAATATCACGACGAAGAATGGGGCGTACCGCTCATCGATGATCGCGCGCTGTTTGAAAAACTGATCCTCGAGGGTTTCCAATCGGGCCTGTCGTGGCTGACGATTCTAAAAAAGCGCGAGAATTTCCGCCGCGCTTTTCACAACTTCGATGCGCAAAAGATCGCCCGCTACGGCGACAAAGATATCGCTCGCCTGATGAGCGACGCCGGCATCGTCCGCAACAACCTGAAGATCGAGGCAACGATCGACAATGCCCGCGCCTACAACAAACTATCCCAACGAATACCGTTCTCACATTTTGTCTGGGGCTTCATCGACGGAGCGCCAAAACAAAACAAACTGACATCGCTGAAAGACGCAGCCGCCAAAACCGAAGTCTCGACGCGCCTGAGCAAAGCCCTCAAGGTCGAAGGCTTTCGCTTCGTTGGCCCCACAACTGTCTACGCCTTCATGCAATCAA
>JANOCZ010000231.1:0-4947 GCA_031412455.1 Hyphomicrobium sp.
GTGACGGACCTCAGGCTGGAAATCGGTAGCAGAAAATCGACCTGGTAGGCGGCGGTCAGCGTCGTTGTTCGTGTCTTATCGGGGTTGGCTGATTCGGTGACGGTCACGTCCTTCAGGTTCGCCGGTTTCAGCAAAATCAGATTGTTGCTCAAAGCCTGTTTCACAGTCGCCGTGTCGGCGGCCTTCATGACCATGCCAAAGCGCGTGGCGTTGAAGACTGCGTATTCGAACTCGACTTTGGAATACATGACGCGGGCGAATTCAATGGTCAGAAAGAGTGCGGCGAGGAAGACGGGAAAAACGAACGCGAACTCGATCCCAGCGGTGCCGGACCGATCACTGAACAATCGCGGCTGGCGACTCTGGCAACCCCTTCGAACGTTGCGTGACGAAGCGGTCATTTGAGCCTGACCTGCGACGAGTTCTTAAATTGAAAGCTTGGTGCGAAATACCGCAACGTCACGAGCGGCGTGTAGACTTTGGAGACGTCGACCTTCAAATAGGTCTGCATCTGCTCTCCTTGGCCGCACGGCGCATTGCAGGCGATCGGACCAGAGACTTGGCATTCGCACGTCAAGCTGGCGTTGATCTGTGCCGCGTCTTCGGCACCGGCACTGGTCCATTCGGAAGGCAGCGCCGCTTTGACCGCCGCAGTCACGGGCGCCATGTCGCCTTGGACCGGTGGTTTGATCATACCGAAATGGGTCCCGGCGCGCGCGGCGGCTTGAACAGCCAAGTTGTTGCTCAGCGCTAATGCAACTTCAACGATGCCGAGCAGCATGACCAGGATAACCGGCGCGATAAAGCCAAACTCAACGGCGATCGCGCCGCGGCTGCATTTTGAGAATGTGTCTTTGTTAGCTGGGTCCGACTGCATGATCTACTCCACGAGTTCGACGGTGGAGCGGCTGATTTTGTCGGTACCAGAATTCTGATCGCAGGTGCCGGTAATCGTCGAATTGCCAGTAATTTTGACTGTGCTGGCGATAACCTGAAGGCAGGAAATGTTGCTGGCTGTGCCGCCGGTTACCTCGAGCTTGTCGCCGGGGAAGTACATCGCGCCGCTCAGATTGAGATTGGCGTTGCCGTTCATTTTGCTCGGGCTGCCGTTGGTTTGCGTTCTTGCGGGATCTTGGAAGAACAGGATGCCGTTGAAGTTCGAGCCTGATTTGGGCGCGTGAAGCGAAATGTCAGAGCCGCCATTGACGTCGAGCTGAGCGATCTTGGCTCCAGTTCCAGTCAAAATGAACGTCACGTCATTGCCAACGAGGGCCGCATTGCCGTTTGATTTGAAATCGCCGCCATCGATAATGTAGGTGCCGGGCGCGAAGGTTGTCGTGCCGCCGATGAAGTCAATGCCGCCGCAGTAGCGGCCGGGTTGCAGCGTCGTGTCGTTGTGAACCTTGAGCTGTTTTTCAGCGCAGTTTTTAGGGTTGGTTGGCACTTGAAGATTTCGCCCCTCAGGCCCATAGGGATCGGTCGCGGCAGCAGAATGAGTTTTGATCGGGCCGCCGCTGGTATCCAGTTTTCCGTTCGTCGATAGGTAGACATCGCCGGCGGTGGAGACGCCTGTCACTTTGGTATTGGATGAGCCTGAGAAGTAAGCGGCCTGGCTGCTGTTGGAATTGGACGCTAGACCGCAGCCGAGCGTGACAGTCGATGAGCCACTGATCTCGATCGCCTTGTCTTCGTTCTTCGATAAGGCCAATAGGCAGGCTTCGGTTACGGAATCGACACGGGCGACCGAGCGTGAGGCGACGACCGAGTCGTTCAGACCGAACATGCCGAGAAAGAACATCGGCTGATCGCGTTCGGCCAAAACCGCGACCGCCGATGCATTGCCGGCCATGGCGCCCGAGGCTGGAGGGTGTTGGACTGTGACGCGAACGCCGGTCAGGCTCGTGCCGTAAACTTTGCCCATCAGTTTCTTGGCTTCGGCGGTCAGAACCTGATCGTTGCCGTTGAGGGCGAGCGCCTGGACGGCGGAAATCGCGGCGTTATCCGTCGAGGCTTGAAGCTTGTTGCGTTCCATCAACCAGTATGAGCCATCGACGCCGAGGCCCGCAAAGGCGATGAGGCTGGGGACGACCAAACCAAAGACCAACGCCACGCCACCGCGTTGGTCGGTTTGGAATGCGCGGAGCATCGACGTTCGCATGGGTGTTCGCTCGAACAAATGTGAAGAATGATTTGCTCACAAAAAATACAATAAAGTCTAACGTTTACGAACCTTAAACCGGAACATTGGTTGGCAGGGCGTTAAGGGCGCTGGAGCAAATTTTAGATAATTGGAGGAGAGCGGGAAGTTTTGGTGCACCTACACACAGCTAATCGAAACCACTCCCCAATACCTTGGACCAAGGTGGTCAGGTGGGGATCATCGATGCATCACTTAATTCCGACTGATGCCTTTGGTCCGTCTGAGACCATACGATCAAACTCGTGGCGGGCGCTGCGCACGTCGGCAAGATCGGAAGCATTCGGCACTTCACGTTCGGCATCTGTAAGGATGAGGGCTGCGTGACGTTGAAGCGACCTGACGCGAACGGGATCGTGTTCGCAACTTGCGACCGACGTGAGGACGTGAAGCATTCTGATGAGCACCGATGGTTTGCCTGATGCATTCTGCCTGATCATATGGAAACATGCGTCGATGAGGCCATCGTAATCGACCGAGGGCACGACCAAAACAATTCGGTCGTCGCGAACGATCACGCTCGTCAATAAATTCTGTCCGGCGATTTCGCATAACGATGCGCCGAGGCGGTCGAGCACACTGATGGCGGTAAAGGGATCGTTGATACCGGGTGACAGAGCACGAACCGCCACCTCCACCAACTGGCGGACGGCGAAAATATCGTCGGCGCCAGCCTGACGGGAGCCAAGCGCCGTCGCATCGCATATTGCGCGATCTGCACCTTCGACATGGGGATTAATCAAAGCGATTGGCGCACCTGGGAAGACATAATTGCCGGGGCGGATCAGCAAGCGCACGGCTGTTCTGTTTTCGGCCGCCCATTCTGCCAACCCTTCATAGTCGATGTGCTGCAGATATCCGCGTCTTGGATCGGCAACGGGCTTTGCTGTTTGCCAAACCCTGTCGGGGGGACTCTCAGGTTGCTTTTTGTCGGTCGACAAACGGGCGATGGCGTTGCGCAGGTCTTCGCTGACAAGTTCGATGACCGTATCGACATTGATGCGATTGGACATATGCCCAATGAAATACACGAGTGTGGCGACGGACACCAAAGCTAGCGCAATGGCGACGCTGAGCGAAAGATGCGGAACGAACGTACCCTCGGCCTCACTCCGCACCGTTCTGACGACAACGAGCGCGTAGACGAAAGTGCCGAGGAAGACGCCAAGCGTAATTTGGTTGCCGCGATCGCGTGTGAAATTGCGAAGGAGCCGGGGGCCCATCTGACCGGCAGCCAACGTCAGTGCAGCGATGGTGATCGAGAAAACGGTGCCGGCGACGCCAATGGTTGACGACGCTACGACTCCCAGCAACGTGCGCGCACCTGTGCTGCCGCCATTGTACAGCCAATTTTTTAGAAGCCATTCGGGGATGACGCCGCTGCGATCAACCTGAACCAACACTATTGCTGCTGTAACGCCGGCGCAGACGAGCAGCGCAGGAATAAGCCAAAAAGCATCCCTAAGGTCGCTGACAATCTTGCTTAGCCGAGCTTTCAAGATGAGGAGCCTTTCGCTATCAAGTGCGCTCGACTGCTTCTGAATGTGATGCAGGCAACAAAGTGAACTTCTGCCGAAAGAGCATCAAGCGTGGCAAATTGAGTCCCTCAAGGGGGCTGGTGCGGACGGAGGGACTCGAACCCTCACGCTCTTTCGAACTCAGGATTTTAAGTCCTGTGTGTCTACCATTCCACCACGTCCGCGCGTCACGGCGTCTTATGACTTGTGGCGGCGCCTTGCGCAACTGGTCGGCCGTTGCGAAGGGCTGAGAGAAGCAGCAGGTAAAGCGTCGCGGCGTTCAGCAAATGCCAGAGAAAATGCGTGCCAATCCGGTGGCCGGCGATTTCGGTCGCGGGGCATACTTCGATATCGAGCGTGCGCAGAATGATCGAGGCGGTGAACGTGGCCGTCGCCGCGATGATCGTGATGCGGGCTGGATGCCGTTCGACAACGAGGGCGGCTGAGAGGAGGATCAGCGCCAGCAACGCTGGGAGGTATGATCCAGATCCGTTGATACAACCGCGACCGGCGGCCAACGTGTTGGGAAGTAGGTCAACCGGGCATGGGATTGACGATAGGCCTGCTACGATCACGACATAGAGCAGGGCGAACGCAGTCGCTATCGGCCACCGCAGAGCCAGGAACCGGCGCACGGCATAGACGCTGTAGGCCAGCATAAATATGCCGATGGGCGCCGTGTCGGCAATCACGGCCCATCGCGTCGCCGTTGTATGAAATAGAAAACTGCCGATGCTGATCAGGGCGACCAGACCAATCAGCAGCAGTTCCGTTGAGGTGCGCGTCGCGACGAACCGATACTCCAAAAATGCCAACAGTGCGGCTGCAAAGAACGCGACGTTGCTGATGGCATTCAGAGGTTCGGCCCAAAACGCTGGATTAAAGCCGCGCTCGCAGTAGATGAAAAACTGGTCTTGCCAAGTCATGGGCCATTCATGATGCAGGGATGCGCGGCCGACTCAGCGCTGACCGGGGTCATGTGCCTTGCGGCGGTCCGTCTGAAGTTTGAGGTTTGCCATCTCCGGGTGCTTTGCCGACACCTTCGGCCTTGGCTCGCTTCATCAGCGACAACAGTTCGGCTGGGTCATCGACGTCGATGGTGTGGGGATATTGGGCATCCTTGCCGACCAGCGTTGCCGAGACATTGCCCTCGGGATCGACGAACATGGTGCGCGGCACATAGGTGCCGTCCGGCGAGAAGGCGCTGTTCAGTTCTTTCTCTTTGTCAGCCTC
>JANOCZ010000232.1:0-2266 GCA_031412455.1 Hyphomicrobium sp.
CTTCGAATTGCAGCACGCCGACGACTCCGAGGATCGGCCGTCCGCCGGCGATCGGCGTGAAGACCTGGACGATGCCTTCTTCGGCCAAATCTTCGAGCGCGCGGTTCAGCTGCTTAGCCTTCATCGCGTCTTCGATGATCACGCGGCGCAAAAGCTCGGGCGCGAAGTTCGGGATGCCCGTAAATTTCAGAACTTCTTTTTCGGTCAGCGTATCGCCGACGCGCAACGTGCCGTGGTTCGGCAGGCCCATTATGTCGCCAGCGTAGGCTTCATCGGCGGTTTCGCGGCCCTGGCCGAAAAATAGCGTCGGCGAGGAGACGGTCATGTATTTGCCGTCGCGCACATGAAGCAGCTTCATGCCGCGTTTGAATTTGCCCGAACACAGGCGGACGAAGGCGATGCGGTCGCGGTGGTTCGGGTCCATGTTGGCTTGGACTTTGAACACGAAGCCGGTCACTTGATCTTCGGTCGGCTGCACGGTGCGCTGAACGGCAACGCGCGGCAGTGGACCTGGCGCCCACTCGCCCAACGCATCGAGCAACTGTTCGACGCCGAAGTTGCGCAAGGCGCTGCCGAAGAAGACCGGCGACAAGTGGCCTTCGCGGAAGGCTTGGAGATCGAAGCTCGATAGCGCTCCTTGCGCCAATTCAACGCCTTCCAGCGCGCGCGCGGCGATGTCGTCGTCGATGCCGGGAATATTGGCGATGTCGGAGAGTTTAGTCAGCGGCACGACGCGACCGAACGGTGAGTTGCGCTCCGCTTCGGGCAACAGCGCGCGCATGCCGACGAGATCGATCACGCCGCGGAAATCCGGGCCCATGCCAATCGGCCAGCCCATCGGCACGAGGTCGAGCGCCAAGCCCGAGGCGATATCATCCAGCAGCGTGAGGGGGTCTTCGCCGGGGCGGTCGATCTTGTTGATGAAGGTGATGATCGGGATGTCGCGCAGGCGGCAGACTTCGAACAGCTTGCGCGTTTGCGCTTCGATGCCCTTGGCGGCGTCGATGACCATCACGGCCGCATCGACGGCGGACAGCGTGCGGTAGGTGTCTTCGCTGAAGTCGGAGTGGCCTGGCGTATCGAGCAGATTGTAGACGATGCCGCCGCGCTCGAACGTCATGACCGAGGACGTGACCGAGATGCCGCGCTGCTGTTCGATCTGCATCCAGTCGGAGCGCGTGCGGCGGCGTTCACCGCGAGCCTTGACGGCGCCCGCGAGCTGAATCGCGCCGCCAAACAGCAACAGCTTTTCAGTCAGCGTGGTTTTGCCGGCGTCGGGATGCGAGATGATCGCGAACGTGCGGCGGCGCGAGATTTCGGGATGCGCCGCCGGATGCACGGTTTGGTCGGCCGAAGCCGCTATGGGAGCCGTCTTGTCTAGCAATGCTCAGGCCTCAAGGCGCTTGACGAGGTTTGGCTCCACCCAGATGCGATGATAGTCGGCGGGTTTCTCAAACGCTTCGCCGACGTGGAGTTCAAGCAGGCCCTCGTCGATTGCCGCCACCGTGAACGTCTTGCCGACGCAGCCGTGGAACAGCGTTTCGAGCTGGCGGTTGCCTTCGGGCAGATCGTCAGGAACCTTGGTCAGTTTTACTCTGTCGCCGATGTTCATTGTGGGGGCCCGGGTTTCGTTGTGTTGTGTTGTGGCGGGGCTAACATTTTCCGAGCGCAGACGCAAAGCGCCATCCACTTCTTCTCCCTTGGGGGGAAGGTGCCCCGCAGGGGCGGATGAGGGGCTTGGACCTCGTCCAGACAGTGAAGTTGAGCCCCTCACCTGTCCCTTCGTGACATCCTCTCCCCAAGGGAGAGGAATTAGGCCGATTACCGCGCGCTTGACCGCAGGAGCGCCAGAGCCTCCGTGGGGTCGATGCGGCCGTCGTAGAGGGCGCGGCCGGTGATGGCGCCTTCGAGGATTTGATATTGCGGGCGCAGCAGGGCTTTGACGTCGTCGATCGAGGCGAGGCCGCCCGAGGCGATGACTGGAATTTTGGTGGCGCGGGCGAGTTCGACAGTTGACTCAAGATTCAGGCCTAAGAGGATGCCGTCGCGGTCGATGTCGGTATAGATGATCGCTGCGACGCCCGCGTCTTCGAAGCGGCGGGCGAGGTCGATCGCGGACAGCTCTGAGGTTTCGGCCCAGCCTTCGACGGCGACTTTTCCACCTTTCGCGTCGATGCCGACGGCGATTTGATGCGGGAATTTTTTGCAAGCGGCGCGGACGAGGTCGGGATCGCGCACGGCGATGGTGCCGAGGATGACGCGGCGG
>JANOCZ010000233.1:0-12212 GCA_031412455.1 Hyphomicrobium sp.
CGTCGCCACCCAGACCGGCAAAGTCGTTATCAAGCTGCACGTAGAAACCGCGGGTCGGGTTCTTGGGATGGTTGCGCGCGTCGTAGGTCAGGGTCGTGCCGACAAGTGAGGTGAAGTAGGCTTCGTCCTCACAGTTCGGCGCAAGATCAGGAGTGCTGAGGTTTGTATCGCCGCATGCTTCGCGGATTGCGAGAGACGCACCACGTCGGCCAGGAGAAGGACCGTCGACGTCGAAAATCTCGTCGCGCGACAGGCCGTAGTGGGTCTGCGCCCAGAGATTTTCGGCGATCGGGAAGCCCATGCGGATCTGGCCGCCAGACTTGCGCTGCTTGAAGCCCGACTGTTCGGTCTGGTCGATTTCCTTGTGATAGAGATCGAAGCCGGCCGACAGGTTGCGGTCGAGGAAGCGCGGTTCGGTGAACGACAAGTCGACCTGCGTGCGCTCGAGCGAACCTGCCAACTTGAGGCGCAGGAATTGGCCGTTGCCGAGCAAGTTGCGCTCGGTGATCGACACGTCGCCGATGACGCCTTCGTTGGACGAGAAGCCGGCACCGAATGACAGTTCGCCGGTTGACTGCTCGACCAATTCCACGTCGAGGACGACGCGGTCCTGGGCCGAACCTGGGCGGCGTTTGACTTCGACGCCCTTGAACAAGCCGAGACCTGAGAGGCGCTTCTTGGCGCGATCGACCAGCAGCGTATTAAACGCATCGCCTTCGGCCAAGCGGAATTCGCGCCGGATCACGTAATCCTTGGTGCGTTCGTTGCCAATGACGTTGATGCGCTCGATGTAGATCCGTGGGCCTTCGTCGATGACGTAGGCAATGGCAATCGTGCGCGTGGCCAAATCGGGGATGGCGCGCGGACGGACGCGGGCGAACGCATAGCCGCGCTCAGCGATGGCGAGGGTCAGCTTTTCGGTCGTCTTATCGATCAGCGAGGCGTTGTAGACATCACCGGCGTTGGTCAGGAGTTCGCCGCGATAGGCTTCGCCCGGCACTTCGGCCAGCGAGCTTTCAATAGCGATGCCACCGAAGTTGTAGGGCTCGCCCTCTTCGACCGCGAAGGTGATGATGAAGCCCGTGCCGTCGGGATCGAGTTCAGCGTTGCCAGCCGTGACCGACGCGTCGGCATAGCCGTTTTTCAGGTAGTACTGACGGATCAGCTCGCGATCGAGGCTCATGCGGTCGGGATCGTAGATGCTGGTCCCTTTCAAGAAGTCGAACCAGCCGGTCTGCGTCGTCGAGATGATGTCGCGCAACTGGCCGTCCGAGAAGGCGCGGTTGCCGACGAAGTTGATGCCCTTGACCTTGGTCGCTCCGCCTTCGGTGATTTCGAAGACGAGGTTGACGCGATCCTGTTCAAGCTCGATGATTTTGGGCTCGACGGCGGCGGCGAAGCGGCCTTGGCGGCGGTAGACATCGAGGATGCGCTGCACGTCGCCTTGGGCACGCGAGCGCGTGAACACCGAGCGCTGCTTCAATTGCACTTCGGCGAGCAGCGTTGGCGTATCGACTTCGCTGTTGCCCTCGAAGGCGACCTGATTGATGACGGGGTTCTCTTTGACGGTCACGACAAGCGCCGAGCCCTGGGGCTCGATCTTCACGTCGGCGAATAGGCCGGTCGCGAACAGCGCCTTGATCGACGCATCGACCTTCGCGGCGTTGTAGGCTTGGCCTTCGGAAATTTGCAGATACGAGCGGACGGTTTCAGGCTCCACGCGGCGGTTGCCGACGACGTTGACCGACTTGATCACGCCTTGAGCGACCGCTGAGCCTGATACCCAGGCGGCGTCTCCCATCGCGACGGCTGGCACTATTACAGCGAGCGCCACAACGAAGCGCAGGCCGCCGGCCACGATGATTCGAAACATATGCATCCGCGGTGTTGCCCTCGTCTGCCGCTGACCCCCAACAAAACACCCTACCGTCAGCGGCAGCAGGGCATTCTAATTCAGTGCCTTAGGCACCTAGCACGCGTCCAACTTCGCCCGTTCAGTTCCCCCCGAATCAGGCTCGCTAGACACGTATCACGAACACTCTTTTAACGATTTAGAAACGGTCCGGGAAGTGGTAAGTTTACGCCACTGCTCGAGAATTTAACCGACGCCGAGAGTCCTTCGAACGATGCTGGAAATGTCATTGTAGAAAACGAAAGCCATCAGCATCACCAGCAACGCCAAGCCAAATTGAAAGCCGGCCATTTGGAAGCGTTCGCTCAATGGTTTGCGAAAGAGCGCTTCGTAGCCGTAGAACAAAAGGTGCCCGCCATCGAGGACGGGGATCGGCAACAGGTTCAAGAAGCCGATATTGGCTGAAATGAACGCGATCCAACGCAGCAGCGGCTCAACGCCCAGTTCGGCGACCTTGCCCGTCACTTCAGCCATCATGATCGGTCCACCCATCTGTTCGGCCGATTGGCGTCGCGTGATCATGTCGCCGATGCCGGCAACCGTCTGTTTCATGTTGGTGTAGGTTTCGCCGACCGCGCGCGTCAGCGCCTCAACGGGGCCGACGATCAAGGTCTGATACTTGTCGGGCGACGCCGAGCGCTGAATGCCAATGATGCCACGGCGGAAGGTTCGGCCAAACGTGTCGCGGCGCTCATCGGCGGCCGGAACGGCGTTCAGCGACACCCGTTGGCCGTTGCGATCGAGGATGAACGTCAGTTCGCGGCCAGCGCTGACGCCGACGATGCGCTGCAAATCATCGAAACTTTCAATCGCTTCGTCACCGATCTGCAAAATTTTGTCGCCCGGCTGGAAGCCCGCGCGCGCAGCCGGCGTCTCAGGTACGACCGCTTCGACAAAGGCTGGCATCGTGCGAATGCCGACGGCGGCGTTGAGGCCCGCGTAAAGTGCAATTGCCAGCAGGAAATTGGCGATTGGACCGGCAGCGACGACGGCTGCCCGCTGCCACACTGGCTTGGCGTGAAATGAGCCGCGGCGCTCATCGGCCGACATTTGCGCGAGTTTCTCGGGCGAGGGCTTTGAGGCTGCATTCTCGTCATCGACGAATTTGACGTAGCCACCGAGTGGAATCCACGCAAACCGCCAGCGGGTGCCGTGCTTGTCGTTGAAACCGAAGATTTCCGGACCAAACCCGATCGAGAACACCTTGACGGCGACCCCGCACCAGCGCGCCACGAGGAAGTGGCCGAGTTCATGGACAAAAACGACAAACGTCAGCACCAGCAGGAAAACGATGCCGTAGTTCCATATCCAGCCGGCCAGTGTTGTCAGTTGTTCCATAAACGTCGTGTCTCCTTGAGGCAGTGCCTGACGCACTTTGGCGGCAACTGCCAATGCGGCTCAAACGCCGAATCGCCGCCCTTAATAGCGTTGAAGTTGCTCGGCAGCCAGACGGCGGGCCTCGGTATCGATCGCCAGGATGTCTTCGAGGCCGCCCGCTTTGCAGATTAAACCCTGCTTTTCGGCCATTTCGAGGGCATCTTCGACAAGTGATGCAATGTCGCAAAACTTCAAGCGGCGGGTGAGAAACGCGGCCACAGCTATTTCATTGGCCGCGTTCAAGACGGCGGGTGCTGTGTCGCCGCGCCGCAAGGCCGCCTTCGCGACACGCAGGGCCGGAAATCGGGTTTCATCGGGCGCTTCGAAGGTCAGCGATCCCAGACGCGTCAGGTCGAGCTTTTCGGTGGGTGCCGCCATCCGACGCGGCCAAGCCAAGGCGACAGCGATCGGGGTGCGCATATCGGGCGGGGCCATTTGTGCCAGCACGGAGCCATCCTTGAAGCTCACCAGGCAATGGATGATCGACTGCGGGTGGACGACACAATCGAGAGCATCGATCCCGACCGGAAAGAGATGAAAGGCCTCGATCAGCTCAAGGCCCTTGTTCATTAGGGTCGCGCTGTCGATCGAGACTTTTGCGCCCATCGACCAGTTGGGATGTTTGAGCGCCTGTTCTGGCGTTGCGCATTCGAGTTCAGCGCGCGTCCACGTTCGGAAGGGGCCGCCCGACGCGGTCAGTACGATTTTGTCGATCGCGGTTGGATCGGCACCGGCGAGCGCCTGGAAGGCGGCCGAGTGTTCGCTATCGACGGGGAGCAACTCCGCGCCCCACTTTTCGACCTCAGCTGTGAAAACGTCGCCAGCCGACACCAAGCACTCTTTGTTGGCCAAGGCGATGCGGCGGCCCTGAGCGACGGCTGCGAAGGTCGGGCGTAAACCGGCGGCGCCGACGATTGCTGCCATGACACAGTCAGCCTCGATGCCGGCGGCTTCAATCAGCGCCGAGGCTCCTCCCATTGCCTTCACTGATGAGCCCGCGAGCGCAGATTTCAATTCAGGCAAACGGTCCTCGTCGCCGATCACAGCGAACTGGGCTTGGTGGAGGCGGGCCAGTTGCGACAGTTCAGAAACGCTCGATTGCGCGGTGAGCGCGACGACCTCGAACATATGCGGGTTGCGGCCGACGAGGTCCAAAGTGCTGCGGCCGATCGAGCCGGTCGCGCCCAACACCGTCAAACGGCACGGGCGCTCGGCAAAACCGCCATTAGCGTTTTCGGTTGGACCGGCTGCCACGCGGGCCATCGGCACACTTGCGGTCGCAGCCATTGCTCACGATCCGTAGAGAAGCGCGCGCGCCGGCGCATAGGCTTCGCTGGCAAGGGCGATCAGCGCTGCTGCAACGCTCGCTGTGACGAGGCCATCCATGCGATCCATCACTCCGCCGTGGCCGGGAATAAGTTGGCTCGCATCTTTGCGCCCGAAATGGCGCTTCAGCGCTGACTCGGCGAGATCGCCTGACTGCGCGACGATACCCAGAACCAAACCCAAGCCGGCGAGCCAGACAAACCAGCCGCTGCCGGTCACAACCGGGAAGAGTGCACCGACGATGGCTGCCGCCGTGACGCCGCCGATCAGTCCGGACCACGTCTTGTTGGGTGAGATGGCGGGCCACAGTTTGGGTCCGCCGAAGTAGCGGCCAGAGAAGTACGCGGCAGTGTCGGTCGCGGCGACGGCCACGATAATGAAGAGAACGGCCAACAATCCCAGCGCGCCATCGCTACCGCGCAGCCAGGCCAGCGCAATCACCGGGAGACCGGTATAGAACACGCCGGCGGCCGTCAGTGCGACGTGACCTGAACCGACACGCAGGGCGGCGGCCGTGATAGCGCCAGCGGCGACCGCGGCTAAGGCCAGGCCCGCCATACCAAACGCGGATAGCGCGGCAACCAGGATCGACGTGCCAATGTGCAGCGCTGTCACAACATCTTCTGACTCGCCTCGCACCATCACCGCCCATTCCCAGCTCATCACCGCCGCGATGATGGCCAGCAGAACGGCGAAGGGCGCTGGTCCCCAATAAAGCAGCGCTAGAGAAACGGCCGCCATCGCCAGCCCCGACGCCACGCGCGTCTGCAGCTCAGTCGATGCGCGGGGGATTGCCGACAACAATGTCGTCATGTTGCGCGGTCCGAACTGTGTCGGTCCGGCCGGCGACGCGTGTTGTTGCGACGTTGCCTGAGTGTCGTGTGGATTATCGACTTCGGCTGGATCAGGTTTCGTCATTGGCTCTCTCAAGCTGTTGATCGCTTGGACAGACCGCCGAAGCGCCGCTCACGGGCGCGAAATTCGGCAATCGCATTCTCCAGCACAGTGCGATCAAAATCGGGCCAATACGTATCGAGAAAAACGAACTCCGTATATGCCGTTTGCCACAGCAGGAAATTTGACAGCCGCATTTCGCCGGATGTGCGGATCAGAAGGTCGGGATCTGGGATGCCGGACGTATCCAGAGCCGCCGCCATATGCTCAATCGAGATGTCCGCTGGCGAAATTGCCCCGGCAACAACCTGCTCCGCGAGACGGCGAGCCGCCTTAGCGATCTCAGCGCGCGACCCATAGTTAAAAGCAATGACCAGCGTCATTGCCGTATTGTTGGCGGTGACGTCGACGGCTTCGTCGATCAAGGCCATCAGGTCTGACTCGACATGTTCGCGCTCGCCGATCGTGCGGATGCGGACGCCGGCCTTGTGGAGATCGGCCAGATCGCGACGAATGAAGCGCTTCATCAGCCCCATCAGGTCGTCGATTTCTTCAAGGGGCCGCTTCCAGTTCTCCGATGAGAAACTGAAAATCGTCAGAAACTCGATTTTAAGATCGATGGCCGCGCGCACGGTCCGGCGTACCGCTTCTACGCCCTGGCGATGGCCGAGCGTCCGAGGCAGGCCACGCTCGCGCGCCCAGCGGCCATTCCCGTCCATGATAATGGCGACGTGCTTGGGCGGGCAAAGAGGCTCATGACTTTCGTCACCTAGATCGCTTCTATCAGTCACCGTCAGCGGACCTTTGTTGTCGGATGGCCGGCCGCACGGGCGCAACTCAGCAATCCCGGCTCAGCGCCGTCATATCATACCTTTTGTATTTCCGCTTCTTTGGTCGAGAGCGTGCCATCAACTTCTTTGATCAATTTATCGGTCAGCTCTTGGACTTTCTCGGAATTACCGCGGTGATCGTCCTGGCTCATTTTGCCGTCTTTTTCGAGCTTCTTCAAAAGATCCATCGCATCGCGGCGGACGTTGCGGATCGAAATTTTGCAGTGCTCCGCATATTTGTGCGCGAGTTTGACGAGTTCCGTCCGGCGGTCGGAGGTCAGTGATGGAATTGGCAAGCGTAATATTTGCCCATCCATGATCGGATTGAGGCCAAGGTTTGCCTCTCTGATCGCCTTATCGACGGCTTGGACGTTCGAGCGATCCCAGACCTGTACCGAGATCATGCGAGATTCAGGCACCGAGACCGTCGCCACCTGATTGAGCGGCATGCGCGACCCGTAAACCATCACCTGGACCGGATCGAGCAAGTTCGCGCTCGCGCGACCTGTGCGAAGGCCCGAGAACTCGCGTTTCAAGGCGTCGATCGAAGCGCGCATGCGGGTTTCGATGTCTTTGAGATCGTGGGTCGTCGTCGACATGGTGTCTCCTTAGCCTCGCTTTGCGCTGTGCGAAAAGCGGTCCAGCAACGCGGTCTTAACCGGCGCTATCAATGACGGTGTGGCGGGCCTCACCACGTAACGCCTTCAACAAATTGCCGGGCTCTTCAATCGAAAATACAAGTACCGGAAGGGCGTTGTCGCGAGCAAGTGCGATTGCCGCGCCGTCCATCACTTTGAGGTCTTTGGCCAGGACGTCAGCGTAGGTCAGCCGGTCATAGCGGATGGCGTTGGGGTCTTTCTTGGGATCGGCGGAATAAACGCCATCAACCTGGGTCGCCTTGGCAACTGCGTTGCAATTCATCTCAACGGCGCGAAGGGTTGCGGCCGTATCAGTCGTGAAAAACGGATTGCCGGTCCCGGCGGCAAACACGACCACCTGACCCTTTTCGATATAGCTCAGAGCTTTAGGGCGAACATAGCTTTCACAGACCGTCGGCATCGGGATTGCCGACAAGACGCGGGCAGGCGTATTTTTATGCGCGAGGGCGTTCTGGAACGCGAGGGCGTTCATCACAGTCGCCAACATGCCCATGTAGTCGGCAGTGGCGCGGTCCATACCCTTGGCTGCGCCAGACAAGCCGCGGAAAATATTGCCGCCGCCGACGACGACGGCGATCTCGGCGCCAGCATTGACGGCTTCCGCAATATCGGCTGCCAAGCGATCGGCGACCGTCATGTCGATGCCGTAGGCGCCTTTACCCATCAGGGCTTCGCCCGAGAGTTTCAGCAGCAGGCGCTTGTATTTCAGGTCGGAGCCTTTTGCAGTCATGGCGGGCCGTGTCTCCCTCTCCCCGGTCCCGAGTTTTGTCAGGAAGAGGGGAATGCAATTGTAAAAAAACCGGCCGGAAACGGCTCCAGCCGGTCGAAACTAGCGCAAAGGCTCGATTCCGCCTAGCAGCGGAACACCGCCGAAATCAGCCGCCTGAAGCCAATTTGCGGACTTCGTCCCCGAAGTCCTCTTCTTTTTTGTCGATGCCTTCGCCCAGCGCATAGCGCACGAAGCCGGAAAGCTTGATCGGCGCGCCGGTCGTCTTTTCGGCGGCCTTCACGGCGTCTGCGACGGTTTCCTTGCCTTCACCGATCAAGAAAACCTGATTCATCAGGACGACGGTACCGAAGAATTCCTTGCGCAAACGGCCTTCGCTCGCTTTGCCGAGGATTTCGTCCGACTTGCCGGCGTTGCGCGGCTCGGCCTTTGCCTGCTCGACGTAAATCGCCCGCTCGCGGTCGATCGCTTCCTTTGAAAGTTCGCTCTCGCTGACAACCAACGTTGTCGGCGATGCAGCAATGTGCATAGCGATTTTGCGGCCGAACTCGAACATGGACGGCTTGTCGCCAGCACCTTCGAGCGCGACGAGCACACCGATCTTGCCTAATCCATCAGCGACTTTCGAATGCACGTAGTCGGCCACAACTCCGTCTTTGACGGCGAGTGCAGACGTGCGGCGCACGCTTATATTTTCACCAATCGTCGCGACCATTTCTTTGACGTGCGTTTCGACCGTGTTCTTTGTGCCGGGATAAGTCGTAGCAAGCAGCTTGGCGAGGTCGCTGTTCGCGGCTGGCGCGAGCGTCGCGATATCGCGCACCATATCCTGAAACTGACCGTTACGCGCTACGAAGTCCGTCTCCGAGTTGACCTCAACGACGGCACCCTTTGTGCCTTTAGCGATGATACCTATCAAGCCATCGGCCGCGACGCGACCCGACTTTTTGGCGGCTTTGGACAGGCCCTTCTTGCGCAGCAGGTCAACGGCTGCTTCGATGTCGCCGTTGACTTCGGTCAGCGCCGTTTTGCAATCCATCATGCCGGCGCCGGTCATGTCGCGCAGCTTCTTGACGTCAGCTGCAGTAATCGTGGTCATCGTCTTACCCCATTGGGTTCGCGCGCAAAAAAAATGCGCCGGTGGCGGGTTCAAGCGCTAGCGCGCTTCTTGAAATGGCGAAGAGGCGCTTTGCAGCGCCTCACGCAATCGCGTTATCGATATCGCATCAGGCGACGCTGTTATGCAGCGGCGCCTTCCGACAACTTCTTGGCTTGCGCAACCCAATCTTCTTTGGCGACTTGGCCTTTGAGCTTCAGCAGACGATCGAGGGCCGCCACGTGGTCGGCGTCGAGGTCGGCCAGCTGCCAGAAATGGAAGACGCCAGCGTCGTTCAGGCGAAGTTCGAGCTTTGGGTTGATGCCGGTGATGCGCTTCAGATCGTCGGCTTCGCCGCGCGCGGCTTCGATGCCCTTGAACGTTACCTTCGGCAGATCTTCAGCTGGAGGTTCAACCGATGCGCCAACGTCGACGCCGGAATTGCCCTGCGAGCGTTCCAAACCGTCGAGTGCTGCACGGGCGATCAAATCGCAATAGAGCGTGATAGCGCGCCCGGCGTCATCGTTGCCGGGAACCGGGAAATCGATACCGTCTGGATCGCAGTTCGTATCGACGATGGCGACGATCGGGATGCCGAGCTTGCGGGCTTCCTGAATCGCGATCGCTTCCTTGTTCGTGTCGATGACAACGAGGAGGTCGGGCGTGCCGCCCATATCCTTGATGCCGCCCAGCGACTGGTTCAGCTTCTCGCGTTCGCGGCTGATGTTGAGCACTTCTTTCTTCGTGCGCTTCTGCGGGTCGGCCAGAATGTCGTCGAGCTGGCGCAAGCGGCGGATCGACTGCGAAACGGTTTTCCAGTTGGTCAGCGTGCCGCCGAGCCAACGGTGGTTCATGTAGTACTGGGCGCTGCGCTTGGCGGCTTCGGCGATGCCGTCAGCGGCTTGGCGCTTGGTGGCGACGAACAACACGCGGCCGCCGCCGGCGACGGTATCGGATACCTTATTCAGCGCTTGATGCAGCATTGGCACCGTCTGCGTCAGGTCGAGAATATGAATCTTGTTGCGCGATCCATAAATGAACGGCGCCATTTTCGGGTTCCAGCGATGCGCTTGGTGGCCGAAGTGAACGCCAGCTTCCAAAAGCTGACGCATATTGAAGGCGGGAACTGCCATCAGAAAACTTCCTTTTTCCGGTTAATCCTCCGCGAACCTTGAGAAGAAAACATCGAGCCAGATTAATGACTTAATGGTTTCCACCGGAGCGGCCAACGGGGCTTTTAATCCGTCAGGCGCGTGGGTCTCGCGTGTGAGATGGGCGGTGTATGGCCGAGTTACGGGGTTTTGGCAACTGCTGACGCGCCAAATGTGGCACCAGCGTCCGGTTAGCCGCGGCTAGCGCAAGGCCTGGAGATCGGCATTCGCCAGCCCAACCAGGACCGCCTCCCCGTCCGTAGTGATGCGAAATTCGCCAAAGCGGGCGGCCTCGTATTTTTGCCCCGTGCCTTCCTTGAAGTACCACGCGTTGGTGCCGACGCCCCACTGACCGTGCTGTGATACGACCGCAATCTGAATTTCGTCAGCAGCCAAGACCGGTGGCGACGCCGAGATGGATTTGATCTGGGCGACGCGGCGGCCATCGACGGTAGCGATTGCATAGGCATGGGTGGCGTGTTGCGGTTCGTTGTCTTGAGCATTTTCCGGTGGCTGAGGCATTGCGAAGCGAAGTGCCATATAGTCGCCCTGCATCAGCGACCGGGGATCGACCGGTGCCAGCTCCATGAAGATCGTTCGACCCGTTCTGATTACGCGTTCTTTCTGCCAAATCCCGTTGCCGACGATCGCCGCCGTGGAAAGCGTCGCGATCGCGATCATTGCCGGGGCAAGAGAGGCAAGCGGTGCTGGTGGTGCAAGCGGTGCCAGCTTCGCTACGTTTTCGGGCAGACGCGGAAGTCTAAAGCCGTCGAACCAGACGATGGCCGCCAGCACGATGCCGAGCACAATCACCAGATAGGCTTTGTCCAGCAGCGGCCAGCCGAGCCAGTAATAGAATGTTCCGATGACCCACAGCGTGGCAAAGGCCGCAAAGCCCGCGAGCGCGCGACGGCTGGATGTCACGGCGGCGGCGAGCACGAATATTGGTGCGCCGAGAGTGGTCATCAGGACGGAAAAAACTACAAGGATTGCGGCGACGGCGTAGCCCGTCATCGTGCGGACCTGTGGCAGGAGGCGATAGAGAATTCCAAGCCCGGCAGCGCACAGCGCGACGCTGAAGAGGCTCGCCCAGTTCCATTCGATCCAGCCCGCGAGTGGACGGCCCGTCGTACCGCCACTCGACCACCATGCTGATCCGAGCAGGAACGTCGATCCGGCGGTGGCGATTATGCCAGCCAAGCTCGCAATTAAAAACCCGGTGAGAAACTGATCGGCTGGCGCGTATCGCGTGAGCCAATCGAGATCACCGTTGAAACGGCGCGCGAGCAGTAAAGCTGCGCCGACTGTCGCGACGACGATCCAGCCGAGTTGGTCGTGGAGCGGTATAAAGCCGTGGCTCATTGCGGCTGCAGAGCCAACAGCCATCGCGGCGAAGACCGCTGCGGCCGCGCCTAAGAGCCCGTCAATCCAGCCCGTCGATATACGAAACGCGAGGGCCATCGCCAGCGCCATCATGAGCAGGCTTGCGGCCGTATCCGACATATCGCGATACAGGCCAAAGCCGACCAGCAACATGCCGAGCACGAGGGTGATGACGCCCAGCTGCTGGCCAAAACTCAACGGTTGCGCCGACGGCAGCAGCGCAACGACGCTCGCAATCGCGATGCCGCCGAGAATATAAGGCCCCAGACCGTATTCTAGGAAAGCCCCGAACGTCAGGTAGAAAAATACCAACATCGGCACGGCTGCGATCAATGCGCCGATGCCCGACATGACGATGACTGGCCAGGTCCTGGCGTGGGCGTCACCGTTCTGCAGCACGGCTGCGTTTCGCGACTGAGCGTCCGCGTCTTTTTCGAGCTGCAGTGGCGCTCCGTCGTTTGAACGCGCGACGCGCAAGAGCCAGGCGGCACTGGCTGCGACGATACCCGCCGACAAGATACCGACCAAAAAGTACGGACCGATCTCGCTGCCGGTTAAACCCTCATACAATACTGCGCGCACGATCGCGGCGATCACGAGCACGTCTAAGGCCAACGTCGTGAGCGCGAGCAGACCAAGCTCGAACGGCTTGTGTTTCGTCAGAGCAAAGACCGTGAGCGCCATCAACGCGAACCCGGCGACCACGACGGCGTTCGATCCGCTTCGCTCGAAGATCGCTGGAAGCGTACCCGCCACGATGAAGCCCGCCGCGGCAATCACGGCCAAGCGGAACGCCCAGGTTGTCGTGCCGATGTAGCGCGACAGGCCGACGGCGGGGCTCAGCAGCAGCGCGCCCG
>JANOCZ010000234.1:0-7748 GCA_031412455.1 Hyphomicrobium sp.
CGATAAGACGAGCCACATCAGACTGGCGCCCGCCGCCTCGCCGCGAAACGTCGCGCCTTCGAAATGCGTGTGGCGGGCAAAGTGGTTCATCTGGTTGGCTCGGTACCACGACGTTATGACGGCAATCGCGATCAAAGTCGCAATCCATATCGCGGCGATCGCCAGCACGTCTTCGAGCTTCGGGGTTGTTTTGAGGACAAGCCAATCGAGATAGAGATCGCGCTGGAGAATATACGTTGCCGTGCCTGCAATTGCTGCTGCCAGAATGAGAGAGCTACCGAGCCAGGCAAACAGGTAGCGTTTATACAGCGGTTTTGATGTTCCGGTGTAAGTCAGCGGCTGATCGCCGAAGCGCGTGTCGCGCGTCATCATCCCCTGCAATTTGTTTGAGCGCCAAGGCAGAACCCACAGCAGTGCCATAAAACCCAGCAACATGATCGCGCCGCCGACAGCTGGTGCGGTGGCCCATGCTGTCACCACGGCAGCGAGCGAGATGGCGACCAGCGGCGCGGCGATCGTCCAAAAGTAAGTCCAGCCGTAGCGGTTGGGGCTGCCGTTCAAGGCACCACGGATGCCGCGCCACTGCGTGCGGCTCAAGCGATAGCGCTGCGCGCGATACATCGCATTGCCGATTAGGAAAAAAAACAAGACGTAGAGTGCGAGTTGATAGATCGACAACGCCTGTTTCGACGGGAAGAGTAGCGCGACAGCGACGCCGCCAAGAAGGGCTGGCAGCATCACGACGGCGAACACGATCAGGAAACCGAGAAACAATTCTTTGCCCGTGCCCGTGTAGGCGAGCGGCTCGCCGTTGAGGCGGGTTGCGGCCCAGATGCGCCGGCGCACTTCGGTTTTCGCCCACGACCCGTAGAGACCTAAGGTCAGAACTTTGAGAATGCCGTTGATGGCGCCTAAGACCAACAGGCGGTCGCCGCGGCTGTCGAAAGTAATGTCTAATTTTTCACGCGGCGGAGCGTTCACGTCTGGCGTGGGCGCATCGATGACCAGCGACTGCATAGGCATGCCAAATCTTCCCCCAAAGGTTCCGGCCACGTGGATGGTGCGGCTCAGTCGCTGGCCAACCATAAGACACAGTCGCGAGTCTAGGCGTGAACAAAATTCGCTCTGGTCATTGCCATAGCCGCGCCGCAGTCGAGCCCTCGCGTTGCCAGAGTCTGCTGACAATCATTGTGAGGTCAAATATGCCGCCTCGGGCGCGTCGCGGACTTGTTTGGCAAACTTGCCTTACGATATGCGTAACTTGGACCTTGGAAACTGTTGGCAAATTTGTCGTCAGACTTACGTTGTTGCCAAGATGCAACTCTTTGCGGCCCGGATGCCACGATCGGGCCACAAAGTCCGCGCAACTCACTCTTTCAAATAACGTTTCCCTCTTGGATTAACTCAACAGCACCCGTCTGAGCCGGTGAAACGCTTTAATATTCATCGAGCTGCGATCGGTCGCTGACAAGGAAAAAAATGGACGCGAAGACGTTCGACAAACGCAAACTGCCTAGCCGTCACGTGACGGAAGGGCCGACGCGCGCTCCGCACCGTTCGTATTACTATGCGATGGGTCTGAAGGAGCACGAGATTCACCGGCCGTTCGTCGGCGTGGTGTCGTGCTGGAATGAAGCCGCGCCCTGCAACATCTCGCTGATGCGTCAGGCTCAGTCCGCCAAGAAGGGCGTCGACGAAGCTGGCGGCACGCCGCGCGAATTTTGTACGATCACAGTGACCGACGGTATTGCCATGGGACACCAGGGCATGAAGTCATCACTCGTCAGCCGCGAGGTCATCGCCGATTCGATCGAGCTGACGATGCGCGGCCACTCCTATGATGCACTCGTTGGCATCGCTGGTTGCGATAAGAGCTTGCCCGGCATCATGATGTCGATGCTGCGGCTCAACGTGCCCAGCGTCTTCATGTACGGCGGATCGATCCTGCCAGGGCGCTTCAAGGGCCGTGACGTGACCGTCGTCGATGTCTTCGAAGGCGTTGGCATGCATTCGGCTGGAAAGATGTCGGATGCCGAACTGCATGAACTCGAATGCGGTGCCTGTCCGTCAGCTGGATCGTGCGGCGGGCAATTCACTGCCAACACAATGGCGTGTGTCTCTGAAGCGATCGGCATAGCGCTACCCGGCTCGGCTGGCGCACCTGCACCCTACGAAAGCCGCGACGCGTTCGCGGTCGATAGCGGACGGGCGGTCATGCGGCTTCTCGCCGACGGCATACGGCCGCGCGATATCTGCACGCGCAAAGCGTTCGAGAATGCGGCGATCATCGTCGCTGCAACCGGCGGTTCGACCAATGCGGCGCTGCATTTGCCGGCGATGGCGAACGAAGTCGGTATCGATTTCGATCTGTTCGACGTGGCAGAAATTTTCAAGCGCACGCCTTACATCGCCGACTTGAAGCCCGGCGGAAAATACGTCGCCAAGGACGTGTTCGATATCGGTGGCGTGCCGCAGATCATGAAGGCTCTGCTTGAAGGTGGCATCCTGCACGGCGACTGCCTCACGGTTAGCGGCAAAACAATTGCGCAGAATTTGGAAAGTGTGAAATTCAACACTGACCAAAAGGTCGTCTATCCGGTGTCCAATCCCATCACACAGACGGGCGGCGTTGTCGGTCTCAAGGGATCGCTCGCGCCGGAAGGCGCTATCGTCAAGGTCGCCGGCATGAAAATGCTGCAGTTCCGCGGTCCGGCGCGATGCTTTAACTGCGAAGAGGATGCGTTCGCAGCTGTTAGCGCGCGTCAATACAAAGACGGCGACATCATCATCATCCGCTATGAAGGACCAAAGGGTGGTCCCGGCATGCGCGAAATGTTGTCCACGACCGCGGCGCTTTACGGTCAAGGCGCCGGCGACAAGGTTGCGCTGATCACCGACGGGCGATTCTCGGGCGGCACGCGCGGCTTCTGCATCGGCCACGTCGGACCGGAAGCCGCGGTGGGCGGACCGATTGGTCTCGTTGAAGACGGCGACATGATCTCGATCGATGCTGAGACCGGCACGATTGATCTTGAAGTCGAGGCGGCAGAACTCGATCGGCGGCGGCTCAGCTGGAAACTTCCGCCGAACATGTATCAGTCGGGGGCGTTGAAAAAATTTGCGGACCAAGTGGGGTCGGCGCGTTACGGCGCGGTGACCCATGCGGGTGGAAAGGCGGAAGTTCACTGCTATGCGGACATTTAAGGTAGTTGCGGCCAAGCTATCTGCGGCATGTATGACTGTGATGCTCGTTATGCCGCTTGCGGCTGCCGCGGGCGGCGGTTTGACGTTCAAGTCGCCTGACGATGCGATGCGGCAGGGTATCGCGGCGTTCAACGGCGGGTATTACGAGATCGCCGTGCCGGCGCTCGAAGCGGTGGCTGAAACGCATCCGTCCGTCGGCCGGTTTTATCTGGCGCGCATCTATGCCGATAACGAAGGCTCGTACACCGATCACGGCAAAGCTTATCTAATCTTCAAGGCGCTGGCCGACGAACTGCAGGAGGTCGATCCCGATGACGATACGCTGGCGCCGATTGCGGCTCGCTCGCTGACCGCGGTTTCGGCGTACCTTCGCGCTGGGATCACAGACGCCAACGTGGCGTCCGACGTGCCGGGGGCGGACCGCGCCTTGCAACGCGCCGCGCTGACATTCAACAACGAGGACGCGCAGTTCGAACTGGCTAAGGTTTTGCTTCGCGGCGAAGGTCCAGACATCACGCTTGGCGGCGTTGATGATCCCTCGAGCAAGATCGAGAACGGCCGGCACTGGTTGTCGCGACTGTCGCGTTCAGGTCATCCGGGCGCGCAGGCCTTCCTTGCCGATCTCTTGTGGCGTGGAAAGTATGTTGGTCGTGACCAAGCAGCGGCGCTGAACCTGATCGACGTCGCGGTTTCGCATGCACCCGCGCAAGAGCGCGTATGGATCGAAGACATTTATCAGAATATTTTCTGCAACGCTGGCGAAGGTGTGCGTCAGCAAGCGACGGGCCGCGTTGCCGAGTGGCATGACCGGTACGGCGGACGGCGGCAACAGGCGCGCGCCGACAAGAGTGGCCTGGATGATCTAGAGCCCGAACCGGTGCGCACATGCGCCAACGGCGAAGTCGTGCGGCCGATGACGGCGGGTAAAGAGGCAAACTCCAGTTCGCAGACGAAGCCCGACGCGCCGACTTATGGGCACGAGATCGCGACACCGCCGGCGGTCCAAGATGGATTATCGCAAAGCCCCGCGCCTTAGATCAGCCCCGCGCCTTAGATCAGAACGTCAATGGCGATCAAGCAGCGAGTTCGACCCATACGGGCACGTGGTCCGATGGTTTCTCATAGGCGCGCGTGAAGCGATCAACGCCGCTCGATTTCAGCATCGATGCCGCCTCGCCCGATAGCATGATGTGATCAATGCGGATGCCGTCGTCCTTTTGAAAAGCGCCGGCTTGATAATCCCAGAACGTGTAAATTCCCGGCCCTGGATGGCCGGCGCGCACGGCGTCGGTTAAACCGAGGTTTGAAAGAGCGCGAAAGGCGGCGCGGCTTTCGGGCTGGAACAACGCGTCGCTCGTCCAGGCTTGCGGCCGTTTGGCATCGACTGGATCTAGGATCACATTGAAGTCGCCGGTCAGTACGAGGGGAATTTCCTCGGCCAGCAGACTTTCGACGTGGCGATGCAGGCGGTCCATCCAGCGCAGCTTGAACGAGAATTTGTCGGTGCCGATAGGATTGCCGTTGGGGAGATAGAGGGAGACGACGCGGATCATCCGATCATCGAGCGGGACGAGGGCTTCGATCCACCGGCTTTGTAAATCGGTGTCATCGCCCGGCAACCCGCGCTTTACGTCTTCGAGCGGTACGCGAGAGAGAAGTGCGACGCCGTTGAAGCCCTTCTGGCCGTGCGTCGAGACGTTGTAGCCTAGGTCTTGAATAGCTTCGGTCGGGAAGCCCTCATCGACGGACTTGATTTCTTGCAGACAGACGACGTCGGGCTGTTCCTGTTTCAGGTAGGTGATGGCCGTTTCCAGCCGCGCCTTGACGCCATTGATGTTCCAAGTCGTGATTTTCATAAGGCAGCAATGCCATCGCGGAAATGGAAATGCAAATAGGCGCGGGGGCCTGTTCTAGATCGTGAAGCTTGTACCGCAGCCGCATGAAGCCGTCGCAACCGGGTTTCTGATCTTGAACGCAGCTCCCATCAGATCGTCAACGAAGTCGATCTCGGCGCCCTCCATGTATTGAAGTGAGGTAGGGTCGATCAAGACTGTTGCGCCGGAGCGTTCGAGTACGAGATCATCGCCCGCGCGATCAGATACCAGGTCGAACTTGTATTGGAAGCCTGAGCAGCCGCCGCCTTCGACCGATACGCGCAGAAGCGGCGTTGCCGGATCGCCTTCGACAATCTGCGAAATGCGGCGCGCGGCGCTTTCGGTCATGGTTACGGTATTGGTCATCAGTGTATGTGTCCATTGGGGTCGATCTGCTGATTAACCAGCGCGGCGCGGCCCGGGTAGCTATTGGAACGGCTACGTCTACAAGATAGGTGTGCGGTGGGCGAAGTCAAACGCTTCGCGGTCTCTCATGAAGCCCGGACACAATGGCTATTCAACTCAAAGCGATTTCCGATGATACGGACTATGGGGAAAAACTGCGCCCCGGAGAGCGATCATCGGCGTGTTATGCGGCAAGTGCCGTGGCGTCGCGCGGGCGCTTTCATGCCGAGCCTGAGTGTGCAACCCGCAGCCCATTTCAACGCGACCGCGACCGTATCTTGCACTCAACCGCCTTTCGGCGTCTGACCTACAAGACGCAGGTGTTCCTGTTTCACGAGGGTGATCATTATCGCTCGCGGCTCACGCATTCGCTCGAGGTCGCGCAGATCGCGCGGACAATCGCGCGGCAGTTGCGGCTCGATGAAGATCTGGCGGAGGCGTTGGCGCTGGCGCATGATCTTGGTCATTCGCCGTTCGGGCACGCGGGCGAACGCGCGCTCGATACCGCAATGGCCGATTTCGGCGGCTTTGATCACAACGCGCAATCGGTGCGCGTGGTCACCAATCTCGAGCGCAAGTATCTGGCGTTCGACGGATTGAACCTGACGTGGGAAATGCTCGAAGGGCTCGTCAAGCACAACGGGCCCGTCGTGGACAACGATGATCCCGTGGCCAAGGCCGTCCGCGGCGTCGAAGTTTGGCGATCGCTCGATCTGGCGAACTGGGCGTCGGCGGAGGCTCAGGTCGCTAGCCTTGCTGATGATATCGCCTACCTCTCGCATGATGTCGACGATGGATTGCGAGCGGGGCTCCTGTCGTTTGCGGCATTGACCGACGCGCCGTTTGCCGGACGGATTTCGGCGCAGGTACACCTCAGTGCAGCATCGCAGTCCGACGGGCGGGTGATTTACGAAGTCACGCGGCGCATGATCACGGCGATGATCGCCGATGTCGTTTTTGAAACGCGGCAACGGCTGCGAATTTTGTCGCCGGCCGGGCCAGACGACATTCGCAGGGCGGGCGATGCCGTCGTTGCATTCTCGCCGGAGACGGCGATCGATCTCGCGCGGCTCAAGGAATTTCTGTTCGAGCATGTTTACCGGCACCCGCGCGTGATGCGTGTCATGCAAGGGGCAGAGCATCTCGTGGGCGATCTCTTTCAACGCTATCTCGATCAACCCCAAGAGATGCCTGAAGCATGGGCCGCGATCGGCGCGGCGTCAGGCGGCGGCCAAGGTTTGCGGCAGCGGGCGCGGCTGGTTGCCGATTTCGTGTCGGGTCAGACGGATCGCTACGCTATTGCCGAACACGGGCGGTTATTTGCGACGACGCCGGAATTGCGCTAGAGCGCGGTTTATGTCTGCAGCCGTCTCCCGGCGCACTTCAATCTTGCTAGGTCTTTCATGAATATTTTCGCCGACGTCGAAACGCGTGTGCTCGTGGCCTTGGAGGCGCTGAAGGCTGAGGGCTTTCTGCCGGCTGATCTCGTGATGCCAGCGGTCGCCGCTGAGGCGCCGCGCGATCCGAGCCACGGCGATGTGGCGGTCAACGCCGCGCTGGTGCTCGCCAAGGCTGCGAAACTGAAGCCGCGCGATATCGCTGAGGCTTTGCGGGCTAAGCTTCAAGCGGCGGACGATGTGGAAAAAATCGATGTCGCGGGGCCGGGCTTTTTAAACATCACGTTCAAGCCGCACGTGTGGCACGGGCTCGTTGCAACAATCATCAAGCAAGGTGAAGCCTTCGGTGGTGGATCGGCCAGCGGTGGTGCCAAGGTCAATCTTGAATATGTGTCCGCAAACCCAACCGGGCCAATGCATGTGGGGCATTGCCGCGGCGCGGTATTTGGCGATGCGCTTGGCAATCTTCTCGCCTTTGCCGGCTTTGATGTGACGCGCGAATATTACATCAACGATGCCGGCGGGCAGGTCGATGTGCTCGCGAAATCGGCGTTTCTGCGTTACCGCGAGGCGCTGGGTGAGGATATCGGCGCAATCCCGGAAGGCTTGTATCCCGGCGATTACTTGAAGCCAGTTGGCACCGCGCTCGCCAAAGATCACGGCAAATCGTTGCTGGTGATGCCGGAGGCCGAGTGGCTACCGCTCGTGCGCGGGTTTGCGATCGATCGCATGATGGACATGATCCGCGATGATCTCGCGGCGCTCAATATCAAGCACGACGTGTTCTTTTCCGAAGCGTCGCTGACGCGAGCTGGTGGCGATAAAATCAAAGCGGCGCTCGATGTCTTGCGGGCCAAGGGGCTCGTTT
>JANOCZ010000235.1:0-2610 GCA_031412455.1 Hyphomicrobium sp.
TCGCCGAGCGAGGATCTGGCGCGCTATCCGCGGGATCTCAAGGGCGACCTCAGCAAGCTCGAAGGCGTCGGTGTTGATCTCGTGTGGGCGCCGGAACAGGACGAGATGTACCCCGAGGGGTATTCGACTTCGATCGTGCCGGGAACGGCCGCTGAAGGTCTCGAAGGCGCAGTCCGGCCGCATCATTTCGGCGGCGTGGCGACCGTGTGCTGCAAGCTGTTTTCGCAAGTCACGCCCGACATCGCGATTTTTGGGGAGAAGGATTATCAGCAGCTCGCCGTTTTAAAGCAGATGGTGCGCGACCTCGATCTGCCGCTCAAGATCATCGGTGCGCCGACGCTGCGGGCCGATGACGGGCTCGCGCTGTCGTCACGCAATGCCTATCTGAGCGAGGCCGAGCGGGCGGTGGCGCCGGCGTTTCATCAGGCGCTGGCGGACACGGCTTTGGCCATTGCAGGCGGGGCCGACATCGCCTCGGCGCTGGCCAACGCAAAGCGAAAAATCGTGGCGGCCGGATTTGCGTCGGTCGATTATGTCGAGCTTCGCGATGCGGAAACGCTGAGTGCAATCGAGGCGACGTCGCTCTTGCCGGAGCGCGCAGCGAAATTGCGATTGCTGGCGGCGGCAAGGCTCGGGCGGACGCGGCTGATCGATAATGTCGGGGTGTGAGGAAGAACGTCACTCCGTTGGCAGGGTGTAGCTGGAGCGTTGGCGGTCGGGTTCGTCGGCGGGCGGCGGTTTGCTGTCGACCTGCATCCAGGAAAAGAATTTCGACAGCGGGCCTTTGGGCTGTTCGTCCATATTCGGATCAACGGCATCGCGGTTGTACGAGCGGCCGTAGACGCGCGGTGCGGCGTTTGGATAGTTTCTTGTGGTTTTGTAGGCATCACCGCCGCGCGATGCGTGCCGGCGCTTCGATTTTCGTTTTGGCGCGGCCGCTTCCTCTGCGACCTGCTCAGACTTGCTCTTGAACTCAGATTGGCGCTTTTGCGCGCGCTGGCGCGGGCGGAGCGAGGGCTTGGCGACGTCCTCCTGCTCCTCAGCTTTTTCCTCGTTGTCAGCTGTCTCCTTGGCCTCGGCCGGTTCGGGGGAAACTTGGCCTGGCGGCAATGACGGAAGCGTTTCAAGCTCGACCTCGCCGTCGGTTTTCGACAATTGGACACGCACCGAGCCGCGGGCTGCGCCGGACCGCGAGACCATATCGATGTCGGCCGTGACAGGGCCGGAGAGGTCGCCTTCGAGTGACGTCACGAGTTGGGAAGGATCGCCGCTGGGGAGCGCCCAGGCGCCGTCGCCAGCCTCGACGCCGTCTTTGAAGGTCACGCCGGCTGGCAAGTTGCGGATCACGAGCATGGCGATCGGGTCGGCGGTCGAGAAAATTTCGCCGGCCTCTGCGACACTGGCCGAGACTGAGGGTAGCGAGATAGATGCCGTTTCGAGAGGCGGCGCGGAGGGTTGTGGCGCATCGGCCGACACGGTTGGAGGTTCGGCTGGTGGCGCGGCTGGTGGCGGCGCGGCAGAGGTCTGCTCGCCGGGGTTTGAGATTTGCGAAGCGGCTAGCGCGGCTCCCATGTTGGAGGCATAGCCGACTCGCGTTTCCTTTTCAGCTGCCGATGCCGCGACCGTCACGCGCGTTGCGCGCACGGCGATGCGTTCGATCTTGGGGGCAATTTGCGAAGGTGCAGTGGGCGGAGCTACGGCGTAGCTCGATCGGTTGCCGACCACGAGGACTGCAGCGGATAACCCTGTGACGCCGAGCGCCAACGCGGCGGCGATTGTCCAGCGCCGATCCAGCGCGAACATCTGCCAGCCGTGCGCGTCGGTTGGCTGGTCCGGCGCGCTATCGGCATTGAGATCCGGCGATGACCGGGTCAAAAACTGCGGAAACGTGGTGTCGTTATCGATGCCTGACATTCAAGGCCTCCTTCGTGTACCGGTGGGGCTTTCTTGTCTCGCAGAGCGAGGCCCCCTTTTCGGCGTCACGTCTCTTGACTAAATCCCCCGAGCAATGGCCCCTGCCACCTTCGCTCATGCACGCGGCCACATCGAAATATACGATGCTGACCAAGGACTTATAAAACTGGTGACAGGGCCAAAGCGCGTTTGCAATTAGGTCAAAGCGGGGCGAGGATGCTCATTGCGATACTTTGAAGTCGTGCGGGGCGCCGCGACTGCAGTCGCGATTCCATCACCTGCTATCTGCGGATTTTTTGTGCGCATCTTCCGCCGGAGTAACGGCGCAAGACCATGCGACGCCACATGGATACCCTTGCTTTCCCGTGGCCAGTGCGCCACAGGGCCGGAATGCGCATGGCATCGCGGCGGCAGCTCGCGCTATAAGTGTGCAATCCAGATTCGCCGGCGCGGCCGGGCGGCTTCTTTATGCGTACCTAAGTGCGCTCGCGTGCATGCGCGTGCCCATCGTGTTTCCACAACCGGAAATGTCCGCATGGCCAGATCGCAAAATGACCTGTTCTCTGATTTCGGAACCGAAATGACCGATAAATTGTCGCGTGCCCGCAAGACTGCCGACCGTTCGGGCGATGCGTCCGACAGTTACACCGCCGCCAACATCGACGTGCTCGAGGGGCTCGAGCCCGTGCGCCGCCA
>JANOCZ010000236.1:0-3062 GCA_031412455.1 Hyphomicrobium sp.
CCAACTTCGGGAGCCCCTCATCCGGGCTCCCGTTTTTATTTGCAACAGGCCGATGCAACTCTGTCGCAAGCGATAGCGTTTGGCGATGAGGGTTTTTGTTGTCTGGCAAGCTCGAGGGCGCGCTCCCGTTCATTTCAGCCAACAACGCACTTTTCCAAGCAGCGGCCATGAAGGGCTGCGCAGAGAGGGCTCATGGCTGACATTATCGCTGACATTATCATCGTTAACCCGCGCTTCGAGATCTCGTTCTGGGGTATGGAGAAGTGCATGCCCCTGTTTGGAAAACAGGCCAATTTACCGGTCTCGTGCTTGGCTCTACTCGCAGCTCTTGTTCCCGACGAGCATGACGTCACGCTGATCGACGAAAATGTCGAGGACATTGACTTCTCGCGTCTCGCCCGCGCCGACATGGTCTGTCTGACCGGCATGAATATCCAGGGCGGTCGCATGCGGGAAATTCTCGAACGCGTTCGAGCCGCGGGCGTGATGACCGTCGTCGGCGGCCCACTCGCGACAGTTGAGTCTGAGCAAATCGAAGATCTGGCGGACGTTCTGTTCGTCGGTGAAGCCGATGTGACGTGGCCTCAATTCTTTAGGGAGTGGGCTGAGGGCAAGCACAAGACACGTTATGTCCAGGCCGAAAAAACCGACATGGCGACGCTGCCACTGCCTCGGCTCGATCTGCTCAAATCAAACCGCTACATGTTCGGCAGTATGCAAATCTCGCGCGGCTGCCCGTTCACCTGCGAGTTCTGCGATATCATCGTCACCTTCGGCCGCAAACCGCGCCTAAAAACCAGCGCCCAGGTTCAAGCCGAACTCGACGGCTACCTCAATGCAGGTTTGAAAATCGTTTTCATCGTCGATGACAATCTGATCGGCAACAAAAAGGCGATCAAGCCGATCCTTCGCGACATCGTCGCGTGGCAGCGCGCGCGCGGCTATCCTTTAACGCTGTTTACCGAAGCCTCGCTTGATTTGGCCGAAGACGACGAGTTGATGGAGCTCATGGGCGCTGCCGGCTTCCAGAGCGTGTTCATCGGCATCGAAAGCCCGAACGAAGACGCGCTCAGAGAAACCAAAAAACTGCAGAATGTGCGCCCGCAAGCTGGCACGCTGCTTGAGCGTGTCCATCGCATCCAGGGTAAGGGGCTCGACGTCTGGTGCGGAATGATCGTCGGCTTCGATAGCGATGATGCGTCCGTCTTCAAAATAATGCCGCCATTCCTTCAGCAGGCGCGGATCGGCAGCGCGTTGATTGGCATGTTGCACGCCATCCCAACGACGCCGCTCTATGATCGCCTGAAACGCGACAACCGCCTGAATGATGACGACGATAGCGACAAGTATGGCACCAACGTTGTGCCGCTGCGCATGGGCCGCGACGAACTTCGCGATAATTTCTCAAAGATCGTCCAGCAGGTTTATGGCGCTGACGCCTACTTCGAGCGAGTCGATGATTTGTTCTTAAAAGAGCGGTTCAAGTTCGCGGTCCATCAACTTCCCTATTGGCGCGACCACCGCTGGGCGTGGACCAAGCGCCTCGCCGGCAATTACGTGAAGTTCGCCGTTTTGGCGAGCCGCCTGCTAAATCAAATCAAAGAACCGGAGCTGAAACAACGCTATCGGCGGCAGCTGGCGCGCATCGTGCGCGAACGCCCCGCCGAACCGCACATCCTGTTCATCTATGCGATCAAAATCGCCATGCACTATCATTACGAGTCAATCGCGCGATCCGTCGGACCCTCGGAACACATGTCGAATGCTGCGCGCTCGTTCTCACGTGTTCGCCGCCCCAAGGTGGCTCAGGAGCGGCAACAGGCACGCGCTTGAAGTCAGTGACCACACTTGCCCCCTGGAATTATCGAACTGAGCGATACATGACAAAATGCGTCTACTTCCAGACTTGACGCGGTAGGTCGAAGGGAGATATTCCAAAGCCGTCCGCATAGGCGGAAATCCGATGTCGGGGCCTTGAACCCCAATAATTGGGACGTGCTGCTTTGATCGTTTGCTCCTGTGCCGTTATCTCGGACCGAGATATCGAGTTGGCCGTTGTAGAAATTATGAGCGCGAGTGTCGCGCTTTTGCCAACGCCGGGCGTTGTGTTCCGCCATCTGAACAAAAAGATGAATTGCTGCACGTGCGCGCCGCTCGCGGTATCGACGATCTACGCTGCCATGGACCGGCTAGCCGCAGACACCCGCGTTTGCCCCTTCGTTCTGGCCGAAGCCCGCGAAAAGCTGATCCGCATCGAAGATCGCCGGGAACGCCGGCAGCGCCAAATCGCGGCCTTGCATTCTCCGATGCGGCGCCCGAACGCCGGCGCCGCTTAGTCACTCAGTATTCAGCACTTCCACTCTGGCCACCTCTTTAGCAGACTGGTCACGCGAAAGCCGATGGGCTAGTGGTCTTCACTGGATACTATCTGAACACCTCCCCGGAGTTTTCCCATGAAAGGCAATACTGAAGTCATTGCGCGGCTGAACGAAGCGCTGAAATTGGAACTGGGCGCTGTCAATCAATACTGGCTTCACTATCGGATGCTTCATAATTGGGGCTTCACCAAACTTGCCAAAAAGGAGCGCAAGGAATCGATCGAGGAGATGGTGCACGCCGATAAGCTCATCGATCGCATTATCTTCCTGGATGGCCACCCGAACCTACAACACGTCGCGCCTTTGATGATCGGCGAAAATCTCATGGAAGTTCTGGAATGCGTCCTTAAGGGCGAACTCATTGCCCGAGAGGAGTATTCGAAATCGCGCGATATATGCCGCGAGCACACCGACTACGTAACCATGAAGCTGTTCGAAGATCTGTTGAAAGATGAGGAAGGCCATATCGACTTCCTCGAAACGCAACTCGATCTGTTGAACAGGATCGGCATCCAGAACTATGGCCAGTTGCAGTCCGACAGCGCTGATGACGCTGAGGGGCATTGAGCTAAAAGCTTGAGCTGAATTTCCGGCCGTTCGGATATCAACGCGCGCCGCCACATGATCATCATCATTGCGCGTTAGCTCGATATACATGCGTAGTATTCAGTATTTTAGGGCTTC
>JANOCZ010000237.1:0-1533 GCA_031412455.1 Hyphomicrobium sp.
CCCGCTTGTCCAGTTGTTCGTGTCGGGCGCAGTGCTGATGATTGGAACGCTCGTTCTCTTTTCGACGCGTGAGTACAATTCTCCGCAAGAGCAATATATTCCGTCAGTGTTCAAAGATGGCCGCATTCAGCCTGGCACGCCGCCCTCCCCGCCGGCGCCGGCGCCACCGGAGCGCAAGTGAAGCCTCATGGGCGAGCCGACAAGCAAAACTGAGGTCAAGCTTGCCGACGCGGGGTGGCTGCGATCGCCGACATTGCATCGCGTGATCGAGGCGGCTGGCGGCGATGAGGGGGAGGCGCGCATTGTCGGCGGCGCGGTGCGTGATGCGCTGCTTAGCCTGCCGGTCACCGAGATCGATATCGCGACGACGCTGACGCCCACGCGCGTTATCGAGCGGGCTACGGCTGCAGGCTGCAAAGTTTATCCGACCGGGTTGGCGCACGGCACCGTGACTGTTGTCGCCGACGGTCAATCGTTCGAGGTCACGACACTGCGGCGCGATGTTGAAACCGACGGGCGTCATGCGGTCGTGGCCTTTACCGACGACTGGCACGAAGACGCGAAGCGGCGCGATTTCACAATCAACGCCTTGGCGTGCGATCTCAACGGAGTTGTTACCGACAGCGTCGGCGGCCTCGCCGACATCGCGGCGCGGCGGGTCAGGTTTATCGGTGAGGCGGACAATCGCATTCGCGAAGACTTTTTGCGCATTCTGCGATTTTTCCGCTTCACGGCAACCTACGCGCGGGGCGACGCCGACGCCAAAGGGTTGGCTGCATGCTTCGCACTCAAAGACGGGCTGCGGCAATTGTCGGCTGAGCGCGTCGGTGCCGAAATGATGAAGTTCATCATGGCGCCCCGGGCTGCTGAAATTTCCGCACTGATGCAGAAAGGTGGCATCTTGCGGATCGCATCGGGATGCGAGGGTCACCCCGATCGGTTGCGGCGCTTACAGGAGATTGAGACCGCACTTGATGAGCCCGCTGATGCCATAACCCGGCTGGCAGCTTTGCTTGCAGATACGCCCGCGGACGCGGCGACGATTGCGCAAAACTTCCGCCTCTCGGGGACGCAGGCTGAAGCCTTGGTTGCTGCTAGTGATATTAACTCTGCCTATCAAGGCGGGACAACAGAGCGTTTATCTCGCGCGCAAATTTACCGTGTTGGGGTCGATGCGTTTAATCGCGCCCTGCGCGTTGCCTGGGCTCGATCTGAGGTTCCGGCTACGGACCCTGCGTGGACTGATAAATCGCGGCTGGCGGGCAAATGGTGCGCGCCAATCATGCCCTACTCGGGAGGCGACCTACTCGCTCTCGGTATTCCGCCGGGTCCGCGCGTCGGGCGGACGTTAAGGGCGTTTGAGGCGTGGTGGATCGAGGCCGATTTTCCTTCCGACAAGGCAGCTCTCGACGCGCGCTTGGCGCGGTTGGCCGAACAAAGTTAACATAAGTTTAAAAAACACTTTTCAGTTTGATTTACTCAAGCTAGGCTCATTGCAGCTGGGGTGCAGCTTGTATTGCGTTGAGGAAAATC
>JANOCZ010000238.1:0-3456 GCA_031412455.1 Hyphomicrobium sp.
AATTGGAAGTGCCCGCGCCTACCGATCAATTTCCCCAAACACTATATCTATGCTCCCCAAAATCGCCGACACGTCCGCAAGCATGTGGCCCTTGTTGAGAAAATCCATCGCCGCCAAATGCGGAAAACCCGGAGCGCGGATTTTGCAGCGATAGGGTTTGTTCGAACCGTCCGACACGAGGTAGACGCCGAACTCACCCTTGGGAGCTTCGACGCACGCATAGACCTCGCCCTCGGGCACGCGGAAGCCTTCGGTGTAGAGTTTGAAGTGATGGATCAGCGCTTCCATCGAGCGCTTCATTTCTCCGCGCGTCGGCGGCACGACCTTCTTTGCGTCGGCGTTGTGCGGCCCTCTACCGTCCGCTGACCTAAGCTTATCGCAGCACGACTTCATGATCTTCACGCTCTCGCGCATTTCCTGCATGCGGATCAGATAGCGATCGTAGTTGTCACCGTTCTTCCCGATCGGAATGTCGAAGTCGAATTCGCTGTAGCACTCATACGGCTGCGACTTGCGCAAATCCCACGCGGCACCAGAGCCGCGCACCATTACGCCCGAAAAGCCCCACGCGAACGCATCGTCGAGTGACACGACGCCAATATCGACGTTGCGCTGCTTGAAAATGCGATTTCCCGTGAGCAACCGGTCGATGTCGTCGACGACTTTGAGAAACGGATCGCACCACGCCGCGATATCGTCGACCAGTTTTTCAGGCAGATCCTGATGCACGCCGCCGATGCGGAAATATTTCGCATGCATGCGCGAGCCGGATGCGCGCTCATAGAACACCATCAGCTTTTCGCGCTCTTCAAAACCCCACAGCGGCGGCGTCAGCGCGCCAACATCCATGGCTTGCGTAGTGACATTGAGCAGATGCGATAGGATGCGCCCGATCTCGGAATAGAGCACGCGGATCAGGCTGGCACGCCGCGGCACCGTCAGCCCGAGCAGCTTTTCCGCAGCCAGGCAGAACGCGTGTTCCTGGTTCATCGGCGCGACGTAATCGAGACGGTCGAAATAGCCGATGGCCTGCAGGTACGTCTTGTGCTCGATCAGCTTTTCCGTGCCGCGGTGCAACAGCCCGATATGCGGATCGACCCGCTCGACCACCTCGCCATCGAGTTCGAGCACGAGCCGCAACACACCGTGCGCCGCTGGATGCTGCGGCCCGAAGTTGATATTGAAATTACGAATTTCCGTTTCAGCCATGTTAGCTCAATGTCCCGCTTTGCGCGTGATGCCAGCAACGCGGGCCAGCTTTGCTTTGTCGTTGACGCGTTGCTCGAACTTGTCCCAATCCACGATCATGCGCTGGTGCTCACCCTCGCTGATGAGATCGAGCCCGTCGTGGGCCTTGACGCGAAACATAATCCGCCGGCCCTCGACCCGCACACATTCTGCATCGACCGTTACTGTTTGCCCCGGCACAGTCGCGGCCAGATGCGAGACGTTTATGTGCAGGCCGAGCGATCCCTCGCCGTCGTCCAGATGCGGCTCGATGACCTTCATGCACGCCCATTCCATCAGACCGACCATGAAGCCGGTCGCAAAAACAGTCGGCATCTGGGCGAATTCGGCCGCCTCGGGATAAAGGTGCGGCACCGTCTTTTCCGAAGTAATGCGGAATGCGTGCTGAGCTTTGGCACCTGGCTGCAGTGTGGCTTTCATCACGCCTTCCCGCTCGCCTTCTCGTCGCCCGGTAACACGTAGTTGGGGCCTTCCCACGGGCTCTCGAAATCAAAATTGCGGAACTGTTGCGTCAATTGCACCGGCTCATAAATGACGCGCTTGGCCTCATCGTCGTAGCGCACTTCCACAAAGCCGGTCAGCGGGAAATCCTTGCGCAGCGGATAACCTTGAAAACCGTAATCGGTCAAAATTCGCCGCAGATCGGGATGCCCGGTAAAGCGAATGCCGTACATGTCGTAGGCTTCCCGCTCATACCAATTGGCCGCCGGAAATATATCGTTGATGCTCGCGATCGGCGTCGCCTCGTCGGTCGCCGTCTTGACGCGGATGCGCTGATTGAGGCGCGGCGACAACAGATGATAGACGACCTCGAAGCGCTTCTCGCGCTCAGGATAATCGACGCCGCAAATGTCTATCAGCACAACGAACTGGCACTTGGCGTCGTCGCGCAGAAACGTCAGCGTGTCCGCGATGCGCTGCGGCTCGATCACAAGCGTGAGTTCATCGCGCGCAACCCGGACAGCGCTCCCGTCGATCGCGAGCTTTCCGGCGATATGCGATCCAAGTTCTGCTGCCGAATGCCTCATTTGATCCCTCACGGCTTAAGTTCGGGCGGGGTATCTGACGTTCGTTTCAGATCCGAGCACCCAGCGGTCGCTTCAGCACCTGATTCGACGTAGCACGACGCAATATGATCGGCGGCGAGAATACGTCCGTGGCTGTAACCTTTGTTTGCAGAAGACACCCACGTGAACGAGAGATTGTCTGGATAAATGACACCGAAGAAGTCTCTCCGCCCGGCCTCATAAACAAAATAGCCGCGAAACAACCGCCCGGTCTGTTCGGTGATGTGCACCGTGCGATCTCGCGTACGGACACCGTGTATATCGCCGATCGACGAGGTCTCGCCCGACCACGTTCCGATGAAATTGGGCGCGGCAGCGCTGTCGGCCGCGACGACCGGGGCGACAAACAATGCTGAGAGCAGCACGATGCTGGAGATCGCTCGTCCAAACGGACTCATCAGGCCTACTCCGATTATCAACGATCGATCGTGCCGGTGCGCCGGATTTTTCGCTGCAGCAGCAGCACGCCGTAGAGCAGCGCTTCGGCCGTGGGCGGGCAACCCGGCACGTAGATGTCGACCGGCACGATGCGATCGCAGCCACGCACGACGGCATAGGAATAATGGTAGTAGCCGCCGCCGTTGGCACAGCTGCCCATCGAGATCACATAGCGCGGCTCAGGCATTTGGTCGTAGACCTTGCGCAGCGCCGGCGCCATTTTATTGGTAAGCGTCCCAGCCACAATCATGACGTCGGACTGCCGCGGCGACGCCCGCGGCGCAAAACCGAAGCGTTCGAGATCGTAGCGCGGCATCGACGCCTGCATCATCTCGACGGCGCAGCACGCCAAACCGAACGTCATCCACATGAGCGAGCCGGTGCGCGCCCAGTTGATCAAGTCGTCGGATGCGGTAACCAGAAATCCCTTGTCGGCCAGTTCAGCGCTGATGTTGGTGAAGTGTTCGCGCTGCTCGGGAGAGGCTTTTTCGATCAATCCCATTCGAGAGCTCCTTTGCGCCACTCATATATGAAGCCGATGGTCAGAACGCCGAGGAAAATCATCATGGACCAGAAGCCGAAAATCCCGATCTCTTTCAACACGATCGCCCAGGGAAACAGGAACGTCACCTCAAGGTCGAAAATGATGAAGAGGATGGCGACGAGATAGAAGCGCACGTCGAACTTCATGCGGGCATCGTCG
>JANOCZ010000239.1:0-3788 GCA_031412455.1 Hyphomicrobium sp.
TTCAACGCTGTCTACCCAATGCTCGTTCGGGGCAACTATGCGTTGCCTTACACCGAGGCCGATCGCGACGAACAGCTGATCCGCCGTGGACGCTATGTCGAGTTCAATTTGCTCTATGACCGGGGCACGACGTTTGGCCTCAAGACCGGCGGCAATGTCGATAGCATCTTGTCGTCGATGCCCCCTGTCGTGAAGTGGCCGTGAGGGGGCACGCTCGCGGCTGACATTGCGCCGCAGTTGCGTGAGGTCTTGCTGAGTGCCATTTCGCTTGAGGACTTTTCATTCGTCGGAGGTGCGACGTTGATCGCTGCCGACTGCAAATTTCAAGGATTTCCATGACGTCTTTATCCGCTCCTTTGAAGGCTGGTGCCTTCGCGCTCAGAAATCGGGTGGTGCTGGCGCCGTTGACGCGATGCCGTGCCAGTGCCGGGCGCGTGCCCAACGACTTGATGCGCGAATACTATGCGCAGCGTGCCTCGGCCGGCCTCATTCTCAGTGAGGCGACATCGGTGGAGCCGATGGGGGTTGGATATCCCGATACACCCGGCATTTGGTCAGACGAGCAGGTCGCCGGGTGGAAGCAGATCACCCAAGCAGTCCATGCGGCGGGTGGCACGATACTTTTGCAGCTCTGGCATGTCGGGCGCATCTCGCATCCCGATTATCTCGACGGTGCTTTGCCCATTGCGCCGAGTGCGATTGCGCCGAAGGGGCACGTCAGCCTCATGCGGCCCAAGCGCGATTACGTCGTGCCCCGGGCTCTCGATCTTGACGAGATCCCCGGCATTGTTGAAGCGTTTCGCCGTGGCGCGCAAAATGCGAAGCGGGCCGGTTTCGACGGCGTCGAGATTCACGGAGCGAACGGCTATCTGCTCGATCAATTTTTGCAGAACAGCACCAATACGCGAACAGACCGATATGGCGGATCGCTTGAAAATCGCGCGAGGCTAATGATCGAAGTCGCTGACGCTTGCATCGAAGTGTGGGGTGCAGATCGCGTTGGTTTGCATTTAGCGCCGCGCGCCGATGCCCACACGATGGGTGACACCGACTTGCGAGACACCTTCGGTTACATCGCGCGCGAAATGGGCAAGCGGAAAATCGCGTTCCTGTGCGCGCGCGAACACGAGCGCGCGGATTCGCTTGGGCCGTATCTCAAAAGCGAATTTGGCGGCGTTTACATCGCCAATGAAAAATTCACGAAGGCGACGGCGGACGCGGCGATCGAAGCTGGCCATGCCGATGCCGTTGCGTTCGGCCAGTTGTATATTGCCAATCCCGATTTACCCGAGCGGTTTTTTCACAACGCGGCGTTGAACACGCCCGACCCTTCGACGTTCTACGCGTCTGGTCCCAAGGGCTATACAGATTATCCAGCGTTGGTACTCGAACCAGCGGCCGAGTGACGAATCAGCTCTGACGCTACCGTTGCGCGGCGGTCTAAATATTACCGCTGCGCGGCACTCTTGTATTACCGCTGCGCGGCGGTTCGGCCTTTGGTGACCTCGTCGAAGGCGGCCGCAAATTCCTGGGCACCGGGCAAACGCACAGACTCCGTCATGCGCCGGTCGAGTTCGGCAAGCAGCTGTTCGCCGGTCAGGCCGATGACCATTTTGTTTACGTAGTAGGCGCGCCGCGCGAACGAGTTCGTCACCGGTGCTTTTTGGCCAGCGGGTAGCATCATCTCCAGGCCCGTCACCGGCCCTGAGAGATTCATCAGCTCCATTTGGGCGCCGGACAGATTCGGCCGGTCGAATTTCTCCGCCGTATCCTTGAGCCCCCGCAGCTTCATGGCCTGCATCAGCGGACCAACGTCGCCATCGATGTTCAGCGAATGGACCCCCATGCCTTCCGGCGTCTTTGCGTAGGCTTGGTGATGCCCCCATTCAAACGGCTGGCGTTTGACGTTGGCATACATTTTTCGAACGGCGGCGATTTTCGACTTCAGCGCGACGCGGCGTTCGGGCGACAGATTTGGATTTTTGGATTTGGTCGTCAGGCGTTCGATGAACATGGCGCCGTGGAGCGATAGCTCGTTGACCGAATTGGCGTCGAGTAACTGCGCGTAGCCCAGCGCACTTGAAATCGCCCGGCCGGTCTTTCTGATCGGATGGATGCCGGCTTGCATATCGTACGTGCCGATGCCGCCCGTCTCCAATGCATAGACGCGCACGACCTGGTCCTTGGTCAGACCGAGCGAAGCTGCTTCCTCGGCGTAGCGCCGCTTGAATTCCTTCTCGCTGACGCGCTCGGGCGTGAAGCCATAAACGCGTTTGGCGGCGCCCAAATAATCGGCGACGGTCGCCATGTCTTTTGGCGGCGCGGGCTGCGATTGGTCTTGGGCATCCTTGAATTTTTCGTAGCGCTTGGCGAGCTCGGGCGGCAGTTTAGGGCCGGCGTAGGCTGGCGGAAAACTCATCACGTAATCGCTGCTGTCGAATTTGAGCTTGGCGGCGCGCTTCTTCTTGCGTTCGGCACGCTTAGCGTCGACCGCGTCCCAGTATGCGTCGAGCTTGCGGTCATAGGCGGCACGCGCGGCACGCCATTCTTGGAACGCGTCCGACTCTTTCGCTGAGAGCGTCGCCAGAAAATCGACGGTCGACATGGCAAGCGCGGGCGTGAATGGGAGACCGGCCAAGGCTGCCGATAGCGCCGCAGCGAGCATTATATTTAGCGCTATGGGCCGAAAGCGCTTCGCAATCTGTTGAAACACGGCGGTCGTCCCCCGATATCTCGTTCCCGGCCTAAGTGGGCTACCCATTGGGTCCAACTGTTGACGAGACTTTGACCGTATAATGATTCATGCGACATCCCGCTACTGCATCCACCATTCGCCGTTACCGGGATGATAGACAACCGCATGGCCGAACTTGCACCGATTCCCGCATTTACCGATCGCGAGCATTTTCGATTGTTGGCGCGGAGCCGCTTGCTGACGTTGCCTTGCGGCTGGGACGAGGAAGATCCTCAGACACGGAATTGCCCGAGCGATTGGGATCTCAATCCCGAATTGCCGCGGCCGTTTCTGGCTGACGAGACCCTCGTTGGTGCGGCTGTCCTCGTGCCGATCGTGGCGCGCGAACGCCTGACACTGATTTTGACGGAGCGGACAGCGCACCTCAGCGCTCATGCAGGCCAGATCGCCTTTCCAGGAGGCAAGATCGATGCTGGTGATGCGGGGCCTGCGGACGCGGCCTTGCGGGAGGCTCGCGAAGAAATCGGGCTCAGCGCCGCGGACGCCGAGCCGCTGGGCTATCTCGAGCCTTACCGGACAGGAACTGGGTATCTCATCACGCCCGTCGTCGCGTTGGTTGCACCCGGCTTCGTGGCGCGACCCGATCCAGCCGAAGTGGCGGCCGTCTTTGAAGTACCGCTCGATTTTCTGATGGACCAGGCCAACCACCGCGTCGATCGCCAAACCTGGCGCGGTGCCGAGCGGCAGTTTTATGCGATGCCCTACGAACAACGATATATATGGGGGGCGACGGCTGGCATCATCCGAGCGCTGTACCGGAGGCTGGTCGCCCTATGATCCGCATCGTCATCGAAAATCTTTTCATCTTTCTGATACCGACGCTGAGCTACCTCACCTGGATCGCGTTCCGGCGAAATGACTGGCCGGGTCTGGGCCGGGTCTTGCGCGATGCCCCGCTTGTCCAGTTGTTCGTGTCGGGCGCAGTGCTGATGATTGGAACGCTCGTTCTCTTTTCGACGCGTGAGTACAATTCTCCGCAAGAGCAATATATTCCGTCAGTGTTCAAAGATGGCCGCATTCAGCCTGGCACGCC
>JANOCZ010000240.1:0-2943 GCA_031412455.1 Hyphomicrobium sp.
CGCATGAAGAAGCGCTTGCGTGAGGGCGCTAAGCTGATCGTGATCGATCCGCGGCGCATCGATCTGGTGCGCTCGCCGCACGTCGAGGCTGAGTTCCATTTGCAGCTTCGTCCTTCGACCAATGTCGCCATGATGAACGCCATCGGCCACGTTATTGCGACGGAAAATTTGATCGACCGCAAATTCGTCAATCGTCGTTGCGAAAAAGGTGACTTCATCCGTTGGGAAGAATTCATCAAGCGACCCGAGCATTCGCCGGAAGCGTTGGAAGCCATTACGGGTGTGCCGGCACAGCAGGTTCGCGAAGCCGCGCGCCTGTTTGCAACCGGCGGCAACGGCGCGATCTATTACGGGCTCGGCGTTACCGAGCACAGCCAGGGCTCGACCATGGTCATGGCCATGGCAAACCTCGCGATGGCGACCGGCAACATCGGACGCGAAGGCGTCGGGGTGAACCCACTGCGCGGCCAAAACAACGTACAGGGCGCGTGCGATATGGGCTCGTTCCCGCACGAATTGCCGGGCTATCGCCACGTCTCTAACAACGACGCTCGCGCCGTGTTCGAGAAGGAATGGGGCGTCAAGCTCGATCATGAGCCGGGCCTGCGCATTCCCAATATGTTCGATGCTGCGGGCGACGGCTCGTTCCGCGGGATCTTCATTCAGGGTGAAGACATCGCCCAATCCGATCCAAATACGCATCACGTCGAGCACGCGCTGACGTCGATGGACATCGTGGTCGTCCAGGATTTGTTCTTGAACGAGACAGCGGCGTTCGCGCATGTGTTCCTGCCCGGCACGTCGTTCCTCGAGAAGGACGGCACCTTCACTAATGCCGAGCGGCGCATCAATCGCGTGCGCAAGGTCATGCGTGAGAAGCAGGGTATGGCGGAATGGGAAGTCGTGTCGCGTATCGCAACCGCGATGGGTTATCCGATGCATTACAATTCGGCGGCCGAAATCATGGACGAGATCGCGCGCGTTACGCCGACATTCCATGGCGTTTCGTTCGATCGCCTCGATGAGCTCGGGTCGATCCAGTGGCCGTGCGATGACGCGAGCCCCGAGGGCACGCCGACGATGCACACGGAAGAGTTCACGCGGGGCAAGGGCCGCTTCATGTTGACGGACTTCGTGGCGACGACTGAGAAGACCAATCGCAACTTCCCGCTGATCCTCACGACGGGCCGCATTCTGGCGCACTACAACGTTGGCGCTCAGACGCGGCGCACGCCGAATGTCGCTTGGCATCCCGAGGACATTCTCGAGATCCATCCGAGCGACGCCGAGGTGCGCGGGATCCGCAACGGTCAGGTTGTCTCGCTGGCGAGCCGGGTCGGGGCGACATCTCTCAAGGCTAAAATCTCCGAGCGGATGCCGCCGGGTGTCGTCTACACGACGTTCCATCATCCGGTGACCGGCGCCAACGTCATCACGACCGAGAACTCGGACTGGGCGACCAACTGTCCAGAGTTCAAGGTCACCGCGGTGCAGGTGACGATCTCGAACCACCCGTCCGAGTGGCAAGAGGAGTGGAGCGTGCGCGAGGTCGAGAATAAGCGCATCGGTGAGAAGCAACTCGAGCCGGCCGAGTGATCCGGCGGCGGCGCGCGATGTGCGCGCCGCTCATTCATTGTGCACATGAACCTGATGGCGAAACATTCGGGCGGACCAAGTGAGGGCATTCAGCTGTGCTCTCACCTGACCGTCGGCGAGCTGCGCCGTGGCGACGGTTCGCTCGAGGCTGTCGCCTGGCAGTTGCCCGATGAGGTGCCGGTCGCGTTGCAGATCAATTCAGAGCCGTACACGGTCATGATGGCGACGCCTGCTGATCTGCGCGACTTCGCCGTCGGATTTCTGCTGGCGGAGGGCTTGATCGCGTCACTCGCCGGGATCAAAGGCGTGCTGGTCATGCCGGTCGAAAACGGCATTACAGTCGATGTTGCGATCGACGAGGATGCGATTGATCCGGCCAGGGTCGTGCGCCGCTCTGTCGAGGGCCGTTCGGGTTGCGGGCTGTGCGGGGTCGAGGATATTGCCAGCGCCATCAGGCCGCTGAAGCCTCTCGCCCGCACTCACGCCCCGTCCATCGCGGCGATTTTAAAGGCGGCGAAAGCCTTGCCGGATATGCAGCCGATGAACCGGCTGAACCGGACTGTGCATGGGGCGGCGTTCGTCTCAATGGATGGCGTAATTAAACTCGTGCGTGAGGATGTTGGCCGGCATTCGGCGCTTGATAAGCTCATCGGCGCGCTGGCGCTGGAGGAGGCCGATCTCGCGACCGGATTCGTGATGATGACCAGCCGGTGCAGTTTCGAACTCGTGCAGAAGTCTGTAACATTCGGGATCGGTGGGCTGGTGACGGTTTCGGCGCCGACGGTCCTCGCTCTCGATTTGGCGCGTCAATCAAACCTATTCCTGGCGGCGCTCGGCGCTGGTGGCGCCGTCGTTTTCAATGCATAACGCCATCGATTTCTTAAACTCCAGAGTGTGACCGGACAATGCAAGCCTCAGATCTCGTTCGCATGGCCAATCAAATCGCCGACTACTTCCGGCCCTACTCCAAGCCCGAGGCGATCGACGGGATCGCTAAACACATTCATTTGTTTTGGGACCCGCGGATGCGCAACGAGCTCAAGGCGCATCTCGACCGCGGCGGGGAAGGTTTATCGCCGCTCTTTATCGAGGCTGCGCAGGACTACTACAAAGGACCAAAGTCGCCGAAGGCCAGAGCCGGGTAGAGGGTCTTGCGACACTGGCGTCTTAGACTTTGAAAAGAAGACTAGGGGGAATTGCGCCCCCCTTGCCTCGCGATCATCTCGTTGTTCTGATTTACTCCGCGGCGGCGCGCTGCGAAGACAGTATCTGTTCGCGGAGGCGGCCGGTCACCTCGGAGAGATGATCGAACTCGGCCGTATATGAGCCGACGCCCGCCGTGGCCGA
>JANOCZ010000241.1:0-6798 GCA_031412455.1 Hyphomicrobium sp.
GCACCAATATTGCCGACGACCGAGCGCGACCTCACCGTCAAGCCGCGGACGAGGCCCAAATGGCGGACCACCCGATAGCCTTGAATCTCATTGGTGGTGACGACGAGCATGCGAATTTCCCGTGAAGCTTGTTGCACAAGCGTCGTAACGCAAGGCTCGCGTGCAAGCGATGAAAAAGACGTGTCTGCAGAGTAATGGAGCGGGTGAAGGGAATCGAACCCTCGTATTTAGCTTGGAAGGCTACTGCTCTACCATTGAGCTACACCCGCGCCAGGCGCCGTGATAGTCGCTTTCGCCGGCGGTGTGAAGATGGCAACGGCTGAGCGCCAACACACGGCCTTGGGGATCTGAGACGTCCGATCAGTTCGACGGCGGCGGAGCGACTGAGCTGGTGTTCGGTACGAGCGACTTCTGGAGCGCGATTTCGACGACATCGCCCGGCTGCAGCGACGAATCTTCAGTCCCTTCAATTTTTGTCTGTTTGCCTTCTTGGGTGCGCATGATGACGATCTCGGGCGGTGTGGCACCGTCGCCGACGAGCTGCGACTTGACCATGCCCGTATAAGTCAGCTTGGTCCCGACCGCTTCAAGGCGGTTGCGCGTGTTGGCGAGGAGTACATTGATATCTTGAAGTTCGTTCATCAAAGACAAGCGGCGCGTGTCCTTCAACTTCTGAAGCTGAAGCGTGATTTCGTCGCGCTGACGTTCAACGGTCCCGACTTGAGAGACTGTCTGCAAAAACCGCGTCGCCGACAATAGGGCGGTGCGCTTGGCCTCGATCAACCGGGTGATGGGAACGCGGCCGACGTTCAGAAGCTCCTGCACGCGCTGCTGCTCGTTCTCGTCGAATTCGACGCCTTCGCGCTCTTTGGTTTGTTGTTGAGCTAAAGTTGAGACGCGAATCTCCTCTTTTCCGATGGCCGCCGTCAGCTGCTGGCGCTCGGCCTCGAATGCTTCACGGCGAGCCGAGAAGCGCTTCTGTTCCAGTTGGTGAATGCTGGCAACGACGTCGTCGGGCGCGGGAGTTTTGATGAGCGCCGAAAAATCCAGCTTGGGCAGGTCGTCCAGTTCGGCTTGAAGCCGCGCGCGCTCTGCCTGCTTGCGAGCGTACTCGATCCAAAGTGTTTGGTTATCACTCTTGATGTCGGCCATTTCGAGAAATGGATTATTCATGCGAACGCGCATGATGTCATAGCCACCTGCCAACGCTATCGTCTGTCGCACTGTCAAACCCGGACGAAATACATATTCGCCAGGCTTTGCCACGTCGCCAGACAGATAGACCGGTCGGTATTCAGCGATCGTCACATTGATCTGATCAGGCAACAGGGCGGTCGTGTATTCGCGTCCTCCTTCGCCTCGCTGACGCAGCAGCTTCGATGAAACCAACTCCTGCATTCGCGTTTGGATTTCGTGAATGGTTGAGCCCGCCGCTTTGATGACACCGGCAAACGGCAGCGTCGCATCGCCATCCATCCCAATCATTGCCCTCTGTCTCATCTCAACTTGGCCGGAGGTGCTGAGCTCGATCACATCGCCGGGCGCCAATTTATACTCAGCGCGCGCTGCGGACGCGCCCGCGGCCGTTAGAAGGGCCGACGCCACCATGGCGGATGCGAGCTGCCAGATGTGCCGCCTCTTAGAACCGATCATGACGCGTACCCTTATGTTTATAGCCGGAAGTCGGCTCGAATCTTTGATCGACGCGGATGGTCAGTAGCCAGTTCCACCGGCACACTCGGACTTCACGGTCGTCCATAGAATTTTGAGATCGAACAGAAACGAGTAGTTTTGAACATAGACGAGATCGTAATCAATTCGCGCGCGGGCAAATCTTGCATCGTCGGTCGAACCGCGCAATTCGCTGATCTGAGCCAAGCCGGTAATTCCCGGCCTCATGTGATGCCGTACGAAATAGTACGGTATTAGTTCCTCATATTTCATTCCTGCCGCGAGCATTCCAGGCACATGAGGCCTTGGACCAACGAGCGACATGTCGCCAATTATAACATTCAATAGCTGCGGAAGTTCGTCGATATTTGTGCGCCGCAGGAATTTGCCTATGGGCGTCACACGCGGGTCTCCCAAGCGGGTCTGATGCACGCCTGTTGAGTCCTGAGTGTCAGCATACATCGTGCGGAACTTGAAAATCTGGAAAAGATTGTTGTCGCGAGCATATCGCGGTTGCCGAAAGAAGACCGGTCCCGGTGACGTGATCTTGATCAGAGCCGCCGTCGCCACGAATAGCGGTGTCAGCAAAATGAGCGCAATAACCGACACAACGACGTCAAAACATCGCTTGAGCGGCGCATTTTGTGATGCGCCATCCGAATGATTCTTCTCGACGGTAACGAGCTGTTGCGGGGCGTCGTCACGACTTTGCGACTTCGCCGTGGAGACGACACGCCTCAAGTAGCTACTGGGCGACCCTTCAAGACGCACGACGTCCGAATGCGAATTGATCCGAGGCCAATTTCGCATACCTGACTTACGCTCTTCGGCGAACTCAGTCGCGCGCATTGTTGCGTCCCTCACTTTTTGCGCTTTCAACGTAACTCGCAGCTAATGCTGCATAGCAACGAAACGATGACACGAGTGGTACGTTCCAACGAATTCGCATTTTGCGAACCGCTTACATAGCTCTGACAATAATGCCCTAAGGCACGATTAGAAGATGAGTTTCCGAAATGACGCACTGCGGAACTTTGTCCAGGCCGGGCCGTTCCCAGGTTTGCCGCTAGGTCGATCTGCGAAGGTGAGTAAATGGATACCAAGGCTCGCGCTTCAGCGCATGACGTCGATATCGAGGATGCGTTCCGATCCTACTCTGCGCAGCCGCAGCGCGACATGCTGCGCGTCATGGCGAACGTGTGGAAATGGCGAAAGTTGAGCCTTTTTAGATATGTCGCCGCATCGGTGTTTGTGGCGGCTGCGGCATTGTTGTTGCTGCCGGCGAAATATACCGCTGTTGCAAGCCTGCAAATAGAGACCCAGCGGACGCCTTCCGCCGCGGCAGACCGCGCGGTGGCCGACACACCCATCGATAACGCTATTCTCGACAGTCAAGTCGAAATCATCCGCTCCGATCGGATTGCGCGAACCGTCATCGAGAAGTTGCGGTTGTGGAACGACGAAGAATTTAATTCTAATCCCGGCGTGATTGCCAATTCTCAAGCGCAGTCACCAGTATCTGCGGACCGAAAGACCGACATCGCGCGCGCATCTGTGGCGACGGCGTTTAAGAAGAATTTGAGTGTATTTCGCTACGGGCGAAGCTATATCGCAGAAGTTTCGTTTTCCGGATCAGACCCGGTCAAGGCCGCGTCCATTGCCAACGCAATCGCCAATGAATATATCGACGATCTGTTTACTGCCAAAGCCAATGCTGCGCAGCGCACCAGCGAGTGGCTCACGTCGAGAATCGCCGCAATTCGCGAGAAGACCGCGAATACTGCGGAAGCGATCGAAGACATCAAGAACAGCAAAAGTCTGATTGCCGATAAGGCGAGCAAATTTGCCGCCGATCAGGAACTACAAGAGTTGTCGGCCGAACTTGCTCGCGTGCGAGATGACCAGACGCGAATCCGGCAAACGCAAACGTATGCCAAGTCGGTGTTGGACACCGAAGGCCGCAATGATCGCTTGTTGTTGCCGAATATCCCACAGGAGCTTTTGAACCCGGCTCTCGCTCAGCTGCGGCAAGAGCATAATGAATTGACGAAACAGCGTGGGCAGTTTGCCGGTCCTGGTGGGGACCAGCAGAGGCTTGACGAGGTCAATCTGCTGCTGGAGGCCAAAACTCAAGGCATCCTCGATGAGGTGAGCCGGCTCGTCGAAAGTAGCGCTCGCGATCTCGCACAGGCGCAAGCACGAGAGCAGCAGCTGGTTCAAAAGACGGCCGAGACGGTTCAGAAAAGAAACACAAGCCGGCAGAACCTTATCAAGCTGCGTGAGCTTGAGGCAGAAGAACAGAGCTACAAGGCCCTGTACGAAAGTGCCTTATCGCGGCAAATCCAGGCCACAGATCAGCAGACGTATCCCGTCACGGATGCGCGAATTGTGAGCCCGGCTGCGCCGCCCGCCAACAAGAGTTCTCCGTCTCCGCCGCTGATGCTTCTGCTTGCCGGTTTTGTTGGAGCCTTAGCCGGATTTGGCCGGCTCTCCCTCGTGGAGGCGCAGCGGACGGTGATCCGCGAGCCAGAGGAGATTTCAGCCGAGACGGGGCTCAACGAGCTTGGTTTCCTACCCGTCATCATGGGGAGATTGATTTTCCCGACCGCCCGCGCAGTGCCGCCATTATTAATCCGGGACCGGTTCGATGCTCTGCGGCGGACGAAGCTCGCAATTGGCAGCATTACTGCCGGCACGTCTTGCTGTATCGCGGGCGTGACTTCAGCGGCCGACGGCGCGGGGCGCAGCACTGTTGCCTACAATCTCGCGGCCGTCTTGGCGGAAGACGGTCACAAGACGTTGCTCATCGATGCCGACATTCGAAACCCATCGTTGAGCAAGGGTCTGCGATTGAAGGATTCGCCGTTGGGCGCAGTTCTTCGCGGAGAAACTGATCTAGCGAGTGCAGTCGTGCAGACCGACGACCGTTTCGACTTCATCGGCGGCGTTGACCGCCGGCAGTTGGGTCACCCATCTGTCGTTTTATCTGGAGTGGCGTTCCGGGATCTGTTGAAGGACGCGGGCGATGTCTACGATCACATTATTATCGATCTTCCCAACGCACTGACCCACATTGACGTCAGTGCCGCGATTCACACCTTCGACGCGCTGGTGTTCGTTGCGGAATGGGGCCGCACATCCACGGCGGACATCGCTAGGATTCGCAATGCCTCGCCAGTTTTTTCCCAAATCATAGCCGGCATCATCGTCAACAAAGCGCCCCGGTTTTTTGCCCGCCGATATAATGCTTGAGGATATTGTATGCGCGTTTTGCATATCGTTCGCCAATTTTATCCAGCGGTCGGCGGATTAGAAGACGTCGTCCTATCGCTTGCGCGCGAGCAGCGCCGGTGCGGGATAGATGCGCGGGTCTTGACCCTTGATCGACCGCTCCGAGGCGGAAAAAAGGGCGAGCGTTGGCCGGCTAGGGACGTGGTCGACGGGATCCCCGTCACGCGCGTTCCATGGAGCGGCTCTGCACGCTACCCGATTTCGCCGGCCGCCGTGTCGATGCTGAAGGGGAACGATCTTCTGCATGTCCACGCGGTTGATTTTTTTGCTGATTTTTTGGCGCTAACGGCGCCCGTGCACCTGACCCCCATAGTTCTGTCAACGCACGGTGGATTTTTCCACACAACGTTCGCCAGGCGCTTAAAGCGCGCCTACTTCAAGACCGTCACGCGCACCACGCTGTTGGCCTATGCGCGCATATTCGCGTGCAGTGATCATGATGCGGAGGTTTTCAGCGAAATTAGCGGGACGCGGCTGCGGACGATCGATAATGGCGTCGAGCTCGGCAAATTCGGAGGCGCGGGAAGTCAGTCGTTCACGCCAGTCATCGCGGCCATCGGGCGGATCGCGTCGCATAAGCGTCTCGACCAGCTGATTGCGACGTTTCAAGAGGTTTCGGCCGCTCTACCCGAAGCGCGCTTGATGATTTTTGGGAACGATTTTGATGGAACTTTGCCAGCTTTGAGGGCTATGGCGCGCGCCGACATCGAAAGCGGCCGCATTCGGATCATGTCGGGCCTGACCAACGCGCAAATTCGGACACAACTCGCGCAGTGCAGCTTTATTGCGAGCGCGTCGAGTTACGAAGGCTTTGGCTTATCGGTCGTCGAGGGCATGTCTGCCGGACTGATACCGATCGTTAGTTCGATTCCAAGTTTTACCAAGATCGTTGCATCGGCCGGGGTCGGTCATTGCATCGACTTCAGCGATCCTAGGGCTTCGGGTGCCCGGGTGACCGAAATCTTAAAGTCGAGCGTCCATAATCATGCGCAACAAAGAGAACGCGCTATTCGATCTGCAGGAGAATATGGCTGGCCAATCGTCGCGCAAAAATTCCGGGCTGAGTACGAAGAAGTTCTAGGTGTGCACCACCGCGACATTCTGGGCGTACGCGTTTCTCCATTGAAGCGTGGCGAGGCCATCTCGGCGATTGATCGATCCATTGAATCGGGAGACCAATTGCAAGTCGCTTTCGCCGATGCCCGAACGCTCAATCTGGCGTCGCGTGACGACAAGGTTCGCAATGCTCTCAAGCGCTGTCTCGTTCTCAGTGCTGGAGCCGGCGCAGATATTGCGAGCTATTTAAAGTTTGGCCGCAAATTTCCCGACGATCTTAACGGGCCGAATTTCGTACCGTCGTTTCTGGACAATACACAACATCGCTTACGCATCTACCTCGTCGGCTCCACGCCAAGCGTGCTGCGCGATACCGTCGAACGATTCCGGCAGAGGTGGCCACGGCATACCATCGTCGGCGTGCGGGATGGATATTTCAAGACGGAGGCTTCAGCGCGCGACGCTTGCGGCCGCATCGACGACGTTGCTCCAGACCTTGTACTCGCAGCGCTAGGCGATCCCAAGCAGGATGCGTGGTTTGGCGAACACGTGCGGGCCAGTGGCCCTAAAGTGCTGATGGATGGCGGGGCACTGTTCGGCTTCGTCTCCGGCAACCGGCTCCGTGCACCTGATTGGGCCCGCCGTTTCCATTGCGAATGGCTTTACCAATTCACCCGGGAGCCTTGGCGGATCAATCGCGACCAAATCATTGGGAACACGACATTCCTTGTCCGGGCGTGGCGGGACTGTTGGCAAAGGTAATGCAATGACGGCGCTTCA
>JANOCZ010000242.1:0-6610 GCA_031412455.1 Hyphomicrobium sp.
GCGCTTCAATTGCGAGACGACGCTCGCGTCGTGCGCGGGCTGGCGGCCGGCGAACACCTGCGTGCCGTTCTCAGTCAAGTAATCGGCGGTGTCGATGATGTCCTTAATGCCGACTGGGATGCCCGCGAGCGGTCCTTGATCGTGGCCGCGCTGGCGAGCGGCATCGCTTGCCTTGGCTTGCGCGATGACCTTATCGGCGTCGAAATGAGCCCAGGCCTCGACGTCGGCGTTGCGGGCTGCTTTTCGAGCGATGCAGGCGCAGGCCAGTTGTTCGGCGGTTAGCCGCCCAGCTTGCAGCTCTGCGCGTGCCTCCCAAACCGTGAGGCGGCTCGGGTCGTCTACCGTGTCTGAGACTTCACTCGCATTGCTCACGATAAGATTTTCCACGCCGGGTGCCCGTTCACGGCATTTGATGCGTCAGATAGGCAGCTCAGACAAGCACAATGCGCAGGCTGAGGCGCCCAGGTGGCAAATTGCGGCGGTGTCTCGTCACAGCGAGGATGGTTCCGTCAGCTAATCATAATGAGCGATTGTGCGGGGTCTTCGGCCGTATTAGGAAACGGGCGAGAGACAGGGACTTTCACGAGAGGATGACTATGTCGACTGAGCCGCGCCGCGCAGGCCGCCATTTCTTGCAAATTCCAGGACCGACTCCCGTTCCGGAGCGAATACTGGCCGCCATGTCGCGCCAGATTCTCGATCATCGCGGGCTCGAGTTCCAGAAACTGGGCAAGCGCGTGCTGTCCGGTATCAAGACGATTTTCAAGACCCAAGGACCGGTATTCATCTACCCGTCGTCGGGTACGGGGGCGTGGGAAGCGGCGCTCACGAACACGCTGTCGCCCGGCGACAAGGTGTTGATGTTTGAAACGGGGCAGTTCGCCGTGCTGTGGGCGGTGATGGCGAAGCGGCTCGGTCTTGATGCCGAAGTGATCCAGACAGATTGGCGGATCGCGGCGGACGCGGCGTTGATCGAAAAGCGTTTGCGCGAAGACAAGAGCCACTCGATCAAAGCGGTTTGCGTCGTTCATAACGAAACGTCGACGGGTTGCCGAACGCGGCTCGAGGACGTTCGCCGGGCTATGGATGCTGCGCGGCATCCAGCCTTGCTCATGGCCGATACTATTTCGTCGCTTGCATGTAGCGATATCCGTCATGACGAGTGGGGCATCGACGTCACGATTGCGGGATCGCAGAAGGGCATGATGCTGCCGCCGGGGCTGTCGTTCACCGCCGTCAGCGCCAAGGCACTCGAAGCGGCCAAAGCTGCGAAACTTCCCAAGTCGTATTTTGCCTGGGATGATATGACGGCGACCAATGCGACGGGGTTCTTCCCGTATACGCCAGCAACTGGGCTCCTCTATGGTCTGGCGGAAGCCATCGACATGATCAACGAGGAAGGTCTCGAGAACGTGTTCACGCGGCACGAGCGGCTGGCGGAAGCGACGCGGCGGGCGGTGACGGCGTGGGGATTTGAGATCCAATGCCGGGATGCGAAATACTACTCGCCGGCCGTCACGACGGTGATCATGCCCGATGGGCATAATGCCGACCGCTATCGCCAGATCGTCCTTGATACATTCAACATGTCGCTTGGAACGGGGCTCAACAGGCTGGCTGGAAAAGCGTTCCGGATTGGCCACCTCGGCGATACCAACGAGCTGACGATCATGGGTGCGCTGACCGGCGTTGAAATGGGCTTCGAGCTTGCCGGCGTTCCTTACAAGAAGGGCGGGGTTGCTGCGGCGATGACGTATTTCGCCGAAACGGTGAAGCCCGCCAAAGCCGTTGCCGCTTAAACTTGCGCGCAGCACGCCAACGAATTGCGCCGCCTGTTCCAGGCGGCGCTGCGTTGCTTTGCTGACCACGTTTGCTGTTTGTTGATTACGGCTTCAAGCCGGCCATTGCCAACTGGACCTGGCAGCGAGATCCGAGCTGCTTAAACTTGGCCGCGACGCAGACTTTGACCTTCGCAATGGTTGGATTGGCGCCGATGCACAGCCGACGCACGTCGGTCTCACAGGCGGCTCTAATTTGTGGAGTGACTTCGGGCGGTAGTTGGTAATCCTCAGCGCTCGCCGCCGATATAAGCCAAACTCCACTCAGCAGGCCGACCGCGGCCAGCGTTTTCGAACGCATGATTGATACCCCGTTTTCAATTTATGTGATCGCGTGCGATGCACCATATCAGGGCGCGCGAAATTAGGGCGAGACTAGCCCATCGCGACAGAAAACCACGGGAAAAGATCACTTTTGGTTACGCGGGTGCAGCTGCCCGCAACGTTCGCTTACGCGAACTCCGTTCAGAATGGTCGAATGCCGATTTTAGGCGTTCTTAGTAGAGAAAATGCGGTTGATGACTTCGGTTAATCGCACGCTATCGACGTCATCTTTGTGAATGATTTCGGTGGCACCTGCCGTCAGCAGCACACTGCGGCGCTGACGTGTGACTTGTCCGCTAACCACGACAATCGGGCCTTCGTATCCAGCGCGCCGCAGATACGGGATTGTGTGAGACGCGTCGTCGCTCGGCTTCAAGATATCGTCGAGAAAAATGATCTCGGGCTGCTGCGCCATGACGAGATCAACGGCCTTGGCGATTGTCGCTGCACGGCGGACTTTGACGTCATAGCCAAACATGACGCGCAACGTGGCGAACATTCGGTCGGCATCGAGATTTTCATCCTCGACCACAACGACGTCGGTCAGGTTCGGCACGCCCTGGCGAGCAAGCCTGACATTGCTCTTCTTGGCTAGGAAATCGCCACCTGATCCCGAAGACGTCATGGACACTATTGATCCGACTTAGAAAAACACTCTTATCGGGGTGTAGCCAATAGTGCTGGAAGTTTCAAGCAAAGCAACGCGCAAGGCATCGCCGTCGTGGTCAATCAGGTAATACTTTGGGCCATTTGACCTCAAATATCGTCCCCCGCGAGGCGGATGGGTCGGATATTACGGAAATCTGGCCGCCGGCGCTTTCGACGGTCTTTTTTACGGCCGCCAGACCCATTCCCGTTGAGGCATGGTCAGCGTCAGGCCGCAATGTCCGGAATGGCAAGAAAATCGAAGCGTGATGGTGGGGGTTTATTCCCGGGCCGTCGTCTGTCACGCGTATCGCGACATGATCCAGGTGGTCGTTGCAGCTGACACTGATTTCTCCGGTGGAGCGATCATGATGCTGGAGTGCATTGCACACGAGATTGCGCAAAACGAGATCGAGCGGGGCGCGCAATGTCGCCAGCACAGGCCACGTGCCTGAGATCAAAATGCGGTGCTCGCTTTCGGGGAGGGAGTCGCGCACCGCTTCGATCAGAGCTTGCGTATCGACGCTCTCAATTGCCTCGTACTTCCGGCCGATCGAGGAATAATCGAGAAGTGCTGTGAGCATATGCGACATGCGCCGCGATTGGCTTTCGATATCGCGGAGCAACTCGCGCAGAGGCGCGGCGGTGGGGCCTCCGGCGTGATCGAACGCTAACTCCGTCAGCTGACGCATGTGGCGCAGGGGAGCCTTCAAGTCATGAGAAATGATCGCGGCAAAGGATTCCAGATCTAGATTGGCGCGGGCCAGCTCCTTAGACTTTGCCGTAACTTCGGCTTCGGCAATCAACCGGGCGCGAATCTGTTTGCTCAGTTCGACTTCGATTTCGGTTTGCGATGCACTCTTGTAGGCGAGGGCCATCGGGCAGTCGCGCTCGACGTTCCAAAAAAAGGTGAAATTTAGTTTGCCGTGCTGATGGGCACCGCTTGCGACGGCGACCGCCGGTAGCTCGAGCACGCGATCGGGCATTTCTCGCAACGACGCGATTTCCTGCTCGAGCCCGATGAGGGGCAAGATGCTATCGGTCACTGGCAATCCTGGCGCGACGAACTCAACCATCCGGCCAAAGGTCGTATCGACGGTCAGATCTCGCCTCATCCAGACCAAGCCGAACGAGCCGAATTGCGCCAGCAGGCGGCCGGCCTCCAGAATTTTTTGCTCCGTATCGCTGCGGGCATTAATAATTGCGGCGGGCGATACACTCGGCGGCATCGACGAAGGCTTTTGCGACATGGGTGCCTGTTTTGGCGCTAGTGCGGATGAGAGACGTTCCGGGGCGGCTCAATTGAGCCGGGAGTCGAACAGCTTCGGGATCAGCGGACAAATCGCATTTGTTGACGATGTAGCCGATATGGCGGCCGGGAAAGTGCTCGGCGAAGCCCGCACCGAGCTTGGCCATCGATTCCAAGGTCGGCGATCGCGACAGATCGCCGATGATCAGCGCTGCGGATGCTTCCTTGGTGTAGATGTGTTTGAAAATTGCGTCGCCGAAATTGCCATCGGTATCCCAGAGGATCAACGACATGCGTGGGCGCGAGGGCGTATCGGGAACTTCGTAGCGATACACGTCGACGCCGATGGTCGGTTTGTAGTCAATCTCGAAGCGATCAAAAACGAGGCGGCGGGCGAGAGACGATTTGCCAACGCCGATTTCGCCAAGCAACATGACTTTGTAGGCTGTCATTGCTGGGCTTCGCCATCAAAGCCGATTTCGAACTGAACGCGGCGATTGGGACTTAAGGCGCCGCGCGCGTCGCTCAAATCGTTCGCGCCGCTCCGGCCGACGGTTACGATTTGGGAGGCCGGAACACCCAGCGAAATAAGATCACTGCGAATCTTGCTGGCGCGATCCTGAGCGAGTTGAACGTTGCGATTTTGCACGCCGACTTCATCGGTGTAGCCGACAACACGGATGAGAATCCCAGCCGACTTCATCAGTAGCGCGAGTTCGCTCAGCCGACGATTGGCCAGTTCTGGATTGCGGTAGTCGAGGTTATTGGCGAAGAAGACGGCGTGGCTGCGCGTGAACGCTTCGAGTTTCTCACGCGGCGTCGATTGAGTGGGCGGCGGCACGACGGCTGGCACCGCGAGTGGTGCGGGAGCCGGCGGGCGCATCGATTTCGCGACCGTCACAGTCGTTGCAAGAGCTGCAACGCGCTCGGCGCTGGCGGCAAATTCTTCCATCGAGGTGTCGAGCGGCAAGCTATCACTGGGCGGTGAGGCGATCGGCTTTGCCGGCGGCAGCGTCAGTTTATCGGCGCCGCCAAGGCGCACGAGTTCGGAGGCGAGCGCATCGAGCCGCGCTGACAAGGCCTGGTAGGTCTCTGCCGATCGATTGTCGTTGGACGTGAAGGCAGAGGTTTCCATGGCGGCGGCCTCAAGCTTACTTTCGGCGAGGATCGATTGGACTTCGCTCTCATGGCGCTTCAGGGCCTGGGCCTGGTTGGCATCGGCTGCCACTGAGCTTGCCAACGCGAGGTCGCCGGCGGCCTGTTTCAAGCGCTGCTCGGCGCGGGAACTGGTGCGAAGTAAGACGCCGCGCGCGACGTTGCTCACGGCGGTCGCGATTTCGCTGCGGACGCGGGCCAACTCAGGCGTGACATCTGGAATGGTGATGCCGCTGCCGGGGACGACGCTCAGGCGATCACGCAGCGTGACGGAGGGCAGTGCGCGTTGCAACTCGCTGATGATGCGTGTCTTGGCAGCCTGTGACGGCGTCAATCCGGATATCGACACGCTACGGCCGCGGTCGCCGACGTCGATTTGTGCTGGATAGCCCAGCATCGCGGCATCGGCGGCAATCACGCGTTGCGCCGTCGCGTGAACGCTGTTGGTGCGGTAATCGCTGTAATAGCCCCACGCGAGCCAGCCCAGAAGCGGTAGGAGGATCAGCGCGAGCATCGTTTTCAACATGCCGCTGCCGGCCGGTTGGTTCAGTTCCTCGAGATCGGTCGTCAGTTGATCCGTCAGACGCGTGCCAAGGTCAGCTAAGGCCGCAGACTTGTTGGGCAGCGGGTCTCGCGGCGAACGGGGCTCGGTGTCGAGGCGGTGTTGAATTTCCACTGCCGACAAAAACGCTTCGTCCAATGTTTGTTCGATGCGCTTTGGTGCTTGGCCCGAACAGCGCGCCGCCAACAGGTAGATGGGTGAGCCGCGCAGGTAAACCTCTTCACCGCCAAGATCGATGTGGCGCAAGCTTGTCTGGTCGGCCGAAAAAGCTTCGTTGGCAAACTCATTGACGGCGGCAAGGACGCCGCTCATCGCGTGATCGCGACCGCTGACTGGATTATCCGGCCAGTGGGCCACGAGCTCGCCCGATCCACGGCGGATCAGATACAGCTCCTTCATTTGGAAGTCTTGTGTGCCAGCCAGCGCCAATTCGCCGACGGACCGGCCTGTGGCCAAACTCTGCAGCCGCAGCATCAGAGGATTTTTCTCGAGCCGCCGGTTCATCTGGTCGGTGAGGTCTTTGATGGCGCTGGCGACGTAGGATGCCACCAACCGGCCGGTGATCGGATAAAGTGCTTCGACCATTTCGTCCTGGCTGTTGCGCAGCTCGGTTTTGATCGTCGTGACAACGAGAGGGGCGATGGTCTGGGATAATTCCGAATGCTTGAGCACCTCGGCGCGGCGTAAGGCTTCGCCCAGGATTTCAGCGACACTCGCGGTCATCCGCTCGGTATCGCCGGCGCGGGCGTAGACTTCCTCGAGTTTCTGCTTCAGGAGCTCACGGCCGCGCGTGTCGGCGTCGGCAACGCCGTCGATGCGGCGGACAAGGTCGTCGCG
>JANOCZ010000243.1:0-1758 GCA_031412455.1 Hyphomicrobium sp.
CGACGATGCATTGCGCGCCGAATTTTTCCGATGCTTCGCGCACGAATTGGCGATTGGTGACGGCGGCGGTGTTGATCGAGACCTTGTCGGCGCCAGCTTCCAAGAGCTTGCGGATATCGTCCACCGTGCGCACACCGCCGCCGACGGTCAGCGGCATGAAGCAGCGTTCGGCTGTGCGTTCGATGATGGAAAAAATCGTGTCGCGATTCTCGTGGCTGGCGGTGATGTCGAGGAAGCAAAGTTCATCAGCACCGGCGGCGTCATAGGCTGCGGCGGCTTCGACGGGATCACCCGCATCGATCAGATCGACGAAGTTCACGCCTTTGACGACGCGGCCGTCTTTGACGTCGAGGCAGGGGATGACGCGGACTTTCAGCATGGGTTTGACTTTGTCGCAGGACGTTCAATTTCATACGCGTCTAGCACAAACGTGCTTGCGGTTCGAGATGCATGACAGTCAGGCGCGGAAAGCTGGAACCGATGGCCTAGCTATCGAGTTTGCACTGCGGTTTCGCCTAACCGGAGACACCTAAAGCCATGATCCACCCCCTGGAAATTCACGATCTCAACAGCCGCCTCGATTTGTTGGCTGAGCGGATGATGCAAGCTCGTTCGGGACTGGCCGCGGCCCATCCAGAATTTGAAAACGACCTCGCGACATTCATCGATCGGCATGATTCAATTCGCAGCCTTATCGACGAGACGACAGCCAAGAGCGCTATCTCGACTGCTGAGCGGGCGACGACAGATCTCGAGAGCGGTCTTGAGAATTGGTTGAAGTCGGTTGACGCCAAGTTCGTCGCGCCGGCACGACATCAGCAGTCCGTGTCGATGTAGCTTCGTCCCGCGCGAGCACGCTGATGCTCGCGCTTTTTTAAGTGCCGCGTTCGCGTAATGCGGAGAACTCAACGCCGGGAAATTTCTCGCCCTTGTATTTGAGCATCCAAGGGCTCTCGGCGAGGAAGACGAGCGCGCCGTCGCGGTCAGTTGCGATGTCGCCGCGATTGGCATCGACGAATTTTTGAAGTTTGAGCGGATCGTCGGATGAGATCCAGCGGGCGATTTCCGCGGGTGCCTGCTCAAAAGATACAGGCACGCCGTATTCGGCTTTGACGCGCGATTGCAGCACTTCGAATTGCAGCACGCCGACGACTCCGAGGATCGGCCGTCCGCCGGCGATCGGCGTGAAGACCTGGACGATGCCTTCCTCGGCCAAATCTTCGAGCGCGCGATTCAACTGCTTGGCTTTCATCGCATCTTCGATGATCACGCGGCGCAGGAGCTCGGGCGCGAAGTTCGGGATGCCCGTGAATTTCAAAACTTCTTTTTCGGTCAGCGTATCGCCGACGCGCAACGTGCCGTGGTTGGGCAGGCCCATGATGTCGCCGGCGTAGGCCTCGTCAGCCGTCTCGCGGCCCTGGCCGAAAAATAGCGTCGGGGACGAGACGGTCATGTATTTGCCGTCGCGGACGTGGAGCAGTTTCATGCCGCGTTTGAATTTGCCCGAGCACAGCCGCACGAAGGCGATACGGTCGCGGTGGTTCGGGTCCATGTTCGCTTGGACTTTGAACACGAAGCCGGTCACTTGATCTTCGGTTGGCTGCACGGTGCGCTGGACCGCGACGCGCGGCAGTGGACCTGGCGCCCACTCGCCCAACGCATCGAGCAACTGTTCGACGCCGAAGTTGCGCAGCGCGCTGCCGAAAAAGACCGGCGATAAATGGCCTTCGCGGAAGGCTTGCAGATCGAAGCTCGATA